>DATBXG010000798.1:0-2209 GCA_036514415.1 Paraburkholderia sp. | reverse complement strand
TTTTGCGCCACTATGGCGCAAGCCGCCGCCCTGCCCCCATCATTCGCCGTAGAAGCTCTGCGCGCCAGCGAAGTTATCGAACTTCGTATATTGACCGTGGAACGTGAGCCGAACGGGCCCGATCGGACCGTTACGTTGCTTGCCGATGATGACTTCGGCGGTGCCCTTGTCGGGGCTGTCCGGGTTGTAGACTTCGTCGCGGTAGATGAACAGGATGACGTCCGCGTCCTGTTCGATGGCGCCCGATTCGCGCAGGTCCGACATCACCGGGCGCTTGTTCGGACGCTGCTCGAGACCGCGGTTGAGCTGCGACAGCGCAATCACGGGCACGTCCAGCTCTTTCGCGAGGCTCTTGAGCGAACGCGAAATTTCCGAAATTTCGGTCGCCCGGTTCTCACCCGTCGACGACCCGCTCATGAGCTGCAGGTAGTCGATGATGATGAGCCCGAGCTTGCCGCACTGGCGCGACAGGCGCCGCGCGCGCGAGCGCAGTTCCATCGGGTTCAGGCCGCCCGTTTCGTCGATGAAGATCTGCGCCTCGCTCATTTTCTGCACGGCGTGCGTGAGCTTCGGCCAGTCCTCGTCGGTCAGGCGGCCCGTACGCATGCGGTGCTGGTCGAGACGCCCCACCGAGCCGAGCATACGCATGATGAGCTGCGTGCCCGGCATTTCCATCGAGAACACCGCGACGGGGAGGCCGTACTCCACAGCCACGTACTCGCCGATGTTCATCGAGAGCGCGGTTTTACCCATTGACGGGCGCCCGGCCACGATGATCAGCTCGCCGCCGTGCATGCCCGAGGTCATGCGGTCGAGGTCCACGAATCCCGTTGGCGTGCCCGTCACGTCGCTCGGATTGGCCGTGTGATAGAGCGTGTCGATGCGCTCCACGACCTGCGTGAGCAGCGGCCCGATCTCGAGGAAGCCCTGGGTGCCGCGCGCGCCGTCTTCGGCGATCGAGAACACCTTCGACTCGGCCTCGTCGAGCAACTGGCGCACTTCCTTGCCTTGCGGGTTGAACGCGTCGGCCGAAATTTCGTCGGCGACGGAAACGAGGCGGCGCAGCACCGCGCGGTCACGCACGATTTCCGCATAGCGGCGGATGTTCGCCGCGCTCGGCGTGTTCTGCGCGAGTGCGTTCAGGTACGCGAGGCCGCCCACGTCGTCGGCCTTGCCCGAGGTGCCGAGCGCCTCGTATACCGTCACCACGTCGGCCGGGCGCGTGGCCGCGATCAGGCGGCCGATATGCTCGAAGATGATGCGGTGATCGTAGCGGTAGAAATCGCTTTGCGAGAGGAAGTCGGCAATCCGGTCCCAGGCGCCGTTATCCAGCAGCAGGCCGCCGAGCACCGATTGTTCGGCTTCGATCGAATGCGGCGGGACTTTTAGCGAGTCGAGTTGGGGATCTTTCGGAGCGTTCATGGAGGGCAATTATCGGACAAGGGGTTGCCTCGAACAAGCTTGAAAACTTGTAACGAGCGTCCAGGCAGCGCACAACAAAAAAGGCAGAAGCCCTGCGGCTCCTGCCCTTCCTGAGTCTTGCGTCAAACTGTGCAGCCCTGACGGACCGCACGAGTGCTTAGGCGTGCTCGCCCAGCACCGACACCGTCACGTCGACGAGGACGTCGGTGTGCAGCGAAACCTGCACCGGGTGGTCGCCCACCATCTTCAGCGGGCCTTCCGGCAGACGCACTTGCGCCTTTTCCACTGCGAAGCCTTGCTTCGTCAGCGCAGCGGCGATGTCGGCGTTCGTGACCGAACCGAACAGACGGCCGTCCACGCCGGCCTTCTGGCCGATCTGAACGGTCAGGCCGTTCAGCTTCTCGCCTTCGGCTTGTGCAGCTGCCAGCTTTTCAGCGGCGGCCTTTTCGAGTTCAGCGCGGCGAACTTCGAATTCGGCGATTGCGTCCTTCGTTGCACGGCGAGCCTTCTTGTTCGGGATCAGGAAGTTACGTGCGTAACCGTCCTTCACCTTGACGATGTCGCCGAGGTTGCCCAGGTTGACGACTTTTTCCAGAAGAATGATCTGCATTCTATTGCTCCTTATCGCGTCGTCTTGTTAGGCCTTGTGCTGGTCGGTGTACGGCATCAGCGCGAGGAAACGCGCGCGCTTGATAGCCGTGTCCAGCTGACGCTGATAGTGGGCCTTCGTACCCGTCAGACGAGCCGGCGTGATCTTGCCGTTTTCGCCGATGAAGTCCTTCAGCGT
>DATBXG010000797.1:0-3588 GCA_036514415.1 Paraburkholderia sp. | reverse complement strand
CCCGACTTCGCCGTGGCCGACAATCCGCTCGACTACACGACCATCGGCGTACGCAATCCGGGCCTGATCGGCGACCTGATCGACACGGTGCTCGCGGACCCGAACATCGGCAGCCTCGTGCTTTCGATCATGGGCGGCCCGCCCATCGCGCAGCGCGACAAGGCCGACCACCTCGTGCCGGCGCTTGCGCGCGCAACCAAACCGGCCGTGCTCGCGGTCATGGGCGACAACAACACGCTAGAGCCGTTCTTTGTCGAAGCGATTGCCCAGAGCGGTGTGCCGTTCTTCCGTTCGCCCGACCGCGCGCTGCGCGCCTGCGCCCGCGTGGCCGCTTATGGCGAATCGCTGCAGCGCGCCGAACGTGCACAAACTGCGCAGCCCGCCGCGATCGCGTTGCCCGGCCCCGTGCCGGCAAACGGCATCTATGCCGAATACCAGGGCAAGCAATGGCTCGCCGCCGCGGGCCTGCCGGTGCCACCGGGACGCCTCGCGAAGACGATCGACGAAGCGCTGAGGATTGCCGATGAAATCGGCTATCCGGTGGTGTTGAAAGCGCAGGCGAGCGAGTTGCCGCACAAAAGCGATGTGGGCGGCGTGGTGGTCGGCCTCGCGGATGCGAACGCGCTGCGCGCCGGCTGGGACAAGCTGCACGCGAGCGTGGCGGCACATCGCCCCGAGCTGGAGCTAGACGGCGCACTCGTCGAGGCAATGGGTCCGCGCGGCCTCGAACTCGTGGTGGGCGCGAAGCGCGACGCCGAGTGGGGTCCGGTCGTGCTGGTGGGGCTCGGCGGCATCTGGATCGAAACGCTCAAGGACGTGCGCCTCATTCCCGCCGACATGGCCGAAGCCGACATCGTGATGGAACTGCGCCGCCTGAAGGCCGCGGCGCTGCTCGACGGCGTGCGCGGCGCGCAAGGCGTGGACGTGGCCGCCATCGCAAAGGCCGTTGCAGCGATCGGCGCGCAGATGCGCGCGAACGAAGCGATCACCGAGATCGACGTGAACCCGCTCGTCGCGTACCCCGACCGCGTGCTCGCGCTCGACGCGCTCGTCGTATGCGGCACGCAAGGCGACGACAGCGGCGCGCATCACTGATAAGGAAAGCGAATCAATGAGACTGGAATTCTCCGCAGAAGACGAAGCGTTCCGCGCCGAGGTGCGCGAGTTCGTCAAAACGCACCTGTCGCCGGAACTCAAGCGCAAGGCCGAACTGGGCCTGCGCATCGAGCGCGCCGATTATGTCGAGTGGTACACGCACCTTTACGAGCGCGGCTGGATCACGCCTTCTTGGCCGAAGGAAGCCGGCGGGCCGGGCTGGACGCCGCTGCAGCGCTATATCTTCGACGAGGAAACGCTCGTTGGCGGCGCGCCGCGCATCATCGCGAGCGGCATCAACATGCTCGGCCCGGTGCTCAACGCGTTCGGCACGCCCGAACAGAAGGCGCGCTACCTGCCCGGCATTCGCCGCAGCGAAACGTGGTGGGCGCAGGGATTCTCGGAGCCGGGCGCGGGCTCGGACCTCGCGAGCGTGCGCACGACGGCCGTTCTCGATGGCGACCACTTCGTCGTGAACGGACACAAGGTCTGGACCTCGTACGCGCACTGGTGCGAGATGATGTTCGCGCTCGTTCGCACCGACCCGAACGCGAAACCGCAGGAAGGCATCTCGTTCCTGCTCATCGACATGAAGTCGCCGGGCGTGGAGCTGCGCCCCATCCGCATGCTCGAAGGCGGCACCGATCTCAACGAGGTCTATCTCGACAACGTGCGCGTGCCGGTCGAGAACCTCGTGGGCGAAGTGAACAAGGGCTGGTCATACGGCAAGTATCTGCTCGGTCACGAGCGCACGGGCATTGCCGGCATCGGCTCGTGCAAGCAGCAGCTCGCCCGCACGAAGGCGCTCGGCAAGCAGCAAGGGCTCGCGGGCGATCCGCTCTTCGAGGCGCGCGTGAGCCGCTTCGAGATCGAACTGATGGCGCTCGAATTCACGGGCCTGCGCATGCTCAGTGCGAACCAGCAGAGCCGCGTGCCGGCCGTGGAGGCATCGATGCTCAAGGTGCGCGGCACCGAGCTGCGCCAGGCGATCTACGCGCTGCTCGCGGAAATCGCCGGTCCCGAAGGCATTGCATTCGACGAGGCCGCGCTGCTCGACCAGGCGGGTCACGAGCCGCCGAGCCCCGAGGAGCTCATTGCCGTTGCGGCCAATTACTTCGACGCGCGCAAGCTGTCGATTTACGGCGGCACGAACGAAGTGCAGCGCAACCTGATCAGCCGCGCGTTCTTCAACGCCTGAAGCGGGACACGATAAAACATGGACTTTTCTCTGACTGAAGATCACGTCGCGCTGCAAGACGCGGTACGCCGTTTCTGCGACGGCGAATTTCCCGCGCATCAACGCGGCAATGCCGAAGACGCGGCGCTCGCTGCGCGCCGCCGCGCGGGTCTCGCTGAGCTGGGCATTACCGGCCTCACCATCGACCCCGAACAGGGCGGCAGCGGCTACGGCGCGGTGGAAACAATGTTGGTCGCGCAACAATTGGGCCGTGCGCTGGGCGGCGCGGGCTGGCTTTCGAGCGGCATGCCCGCCGCTGCGCTGGTTGGCGCGGCGGGCAGCGCGCAACAGCGCTCGCAGTGGCTCGAAGCGGCCGCTTGCGGCGAAAAGGTGCTCGCGCTCGCCGTGGGCGAAGCCGACGCGCGCTATGACCTCGCACGCATCGCGGTGCGCGCGAAGGAAACCGGCGACGGCTGGCGTATCGACGGCACCAAGACGCTCGTGTTCGACGGCGCGATCGCCGACGCCTTCGTGGTCGCCGTGCGCACCTCGGGCGAGCGCGGCGACAAGCAGGGCTTGTCGCTCTTTCTCGTCGATGCGAAAGCGCAAGGCATCTCGCTGCGCAGCTTCGAAACGATCGACGCACGCGAGGCGGCGCATGTGAGCTTCACCAATGTGGCGGTGAGCAAGGCCGATTCGATCGGCGAGGTGGGCGAGGCCTACGCGCTCATCGAAGCGGCGCTCGACCGCGCCAATGCCGCGCTGTGCGCGGAATCGGTCGGCGCGCTCGAAGCGCTGCTCGAACTGACCGCCGAGCACCTGAAGACGCGCACGCAGTTCGGCGCGCCGCTCGCGAAGTTTCAGGCGCTGCAACACCGTGTCGCCGACATGCTCATCGCGCTCGAGCAGGGCAAGTCGATGGCGTGCGCCGCAGCCATGGCCGTGGACGAGAACGACCCCGCGCGCCGCAGCCGCTTCGTTTCGGCGGTGAAGGCGTTCGTCGGCGACGCCTGCAAGAGCGCCGGCGAATGGGCGATCCAGTTGCACGGCGCGATGGGCATGACCGAGGAGTGCCGCGCGGGCCACTACGCGAAGCGCATGTTCGCGATCAACCTGACCTACGGCGATGCGACGTGGCACCTGAACCGCTTCACGGCGCACCGTCTTGCACAGGAGGCGGCCTAATGATTTTGTCAAGAAACCAGCAGCGGTTTTGGAGCATAGGGCGTCCTGTTGTGAAGGATCGCCCACAGCACGTTCACACGCCGTCTTGCCAGAGCGATGATGATCTGGTGATGTCGCTTCCCTTCCTTGCG
>DATBXG010000796.1:0-7312 GCA_036514415.1 Paraburkholderia sp. | reverse complement strand
CGCGAAGCGCCGGTGGCCCAAACCACGGATACAACGCGCGCGCGGCGCCGTCCGCCGTCCCGCGACACCTGAGTGCTCCTTTGCCAGGCGACGATCGCGGCGCTGCGCGCGAGCGACGACGACCTCGCGCGCATCCGCGTGCTGATGGAGGAACTGGAGCGCACGCGCGAAGTGGACGACAAGGCCGCCGAGGCCGATGCCGACGCCAAACTGCACGAGGCGATCGCCCTGGCCTCGCACAACGCGATGTTCCTGCATCTGCACACGAGCGTGCTGGGCGTGCTGCGCGAGCACATCACGATCAACGGCACGGGGCTGCGCGTGCAGAACGAGGACGCGCCGGACCAGTTGCTGCAGCAGCACCGGACGCTGTGCGGAGCGATCGCCGCGCGGCGTCCCGAGGAGGCGCGCACGGCGATGCAGACGCACATCGACTTCGTGCGCACGCGGGTAGGCGAGGAGATCGGCTGGCCGGAAAGTGGTCCAACCAGTGATGACGCCAGGCCGGCGCCCGCGTGGACGAACGGTGCGCGCAGGGCCAGCGGCGCGCGCGCCCCGAAATCCGTGCAAGCTGCAAATGTTGACGAAAGTCAGGGAAAGCGCGCCAAGGGAAGCCGCAGCGCGAGCGCCGCAAAGCGCGAAGCGCCGGTGGCCCAAACCACGGATACAACGCGCGCGCGGCGCCGTCCGCCGTCCCGCGACACCTGAGTGCTCCTTTGCCAGGCGACGATCGCGGCGCTGCGGCAGCATCCCGACCGGGGCGCGCGAACGCTGCTAAAGTCGGCTGATCGGGGCAGGGCGGGAAAGGCGTAGGCAACGGCTGGAGGGAGAGATGAACGAGCGCGCTGCGCAGATCGTATCGTTGAGCGCCGTGACGCTGACCGTCAGCGATGTCGCGCGCTCGGCGCCCTTTTACGAGGCGCTGGGCTTCGTGAGGAAAGCCGGGCCTGCCATGCCGGGCTTTGCGTCGTTCGAGCTGGGTGGCGCGGCGGGCGTCTGCTATCTGAACCTGCTGGAGGGCGCACACGGCGCGGTGAGCGGCTGGGGGCGCGTGATTTTCTACGTCGCCGACGTGGATGCGTTTTACGCCCACGCGCTGGCGTCGGGAGCCAGGCCCGAATTCGCGCCGCGCGACGCGCCGTGGGGCGAGCGCTATTTCCATCTGCTCGATCCGGACGGCCATGAGCTGAGCTTCGCGAAGCCGCTCGCGTGAGCCGCCGCGATGCATTTGAAATATTCGTGACACTCGCCGCGCCGATAGTGGCGCGAGTTGTCAGCATACCGACCAAGGAGAGAGTCGCCATGAATGAAATCGACCGCGCGGTGGAAGCCGAACTGCGGGATGCCGAACTGTATCGCCGCCGGCGTCTTGACGAAGAGCTCATCGATGCCTACGACGAAGAGCTCGAAATGGAGGTCGACGACCGGCTGCAGGAAAGCGGCCTGCAGATCACTGACGAGGCGCGCGCGCTGCGCCGCGTCTATTTCCGCGAGCTGATCCGCCTGCAAGGCGAACTCGTGAAGCTGCAGGACTGGATCGTGAGCACGGGGCACCGGCTCGTCGTGATCTTCGAGGGACGCGACGCGGCGGGCAAGGGCGGCGTCATCAAGCGCATCACGCAGCGCCTGAACCCGCGCATGTGCCGCGTGGCCGCGCTGCCCGCGCCGAACAACCGCGAGCGCACGCAATGGTATTTCCAGCGCTACGTGCAGCATCTGCCGGCGGGCGGCGAGATGGTGCTGTTCGATCGCAGCTGGTACAACCGCGCGGGCGTGGAGCGCGTGATGAACTTCTGCACCGACGACGAATATGAAGAGTTCTTCCGCTCGGTGCCCGAGTTCGAAAAGATGCTCGTTCGCAGCGGTATCCAGATCGTCAAGTACTGGTTCTCGATCACGGACGACGAGCAGGAAATGCGCTTCCAGAGCCGCATCGAAGACCCGCTCAAGCAGTGGAAGCTCTCGCCGATGGACCTCGAAAGCCGCCGCCGCTGGGAGGCCTACACGCACGTGAAGGAAGTGATGCTGCAGCGCTCGCACATTCCCGAGGCGCCGTGGTGGGTCGTGCAGGGCGTGGACAAGAAGCGCGCGCGCCTGAACTGCATTCACCATCTGCTGAGCCAGGTGCCGTATCACGAGGTCGAGCACCCGCACGTCACGCTGCCGGCGCGCGTGCATCACCCCGACTATATTCGCCAGCCGGTGCCGCAGGACATGTTCGTTCCGGAGATTTACTGAGGCGTCGGCGCTTCTGCCGGTCCCAGCAAAAAGCCGGGCTCCCAATCGGGGAGCCCGGCTTTTTCTTTATCCCGGCCGCTCAGAACAGGTGCTTGAACACCCAATACAGCGCACCCGCAAGCACAATCGAGGCGGGCAGTGTGAGCACCCACGCCATCACGAGGCTGCGCACCGTATTCCACTGCAGGCCCGAGCCGTTCGCCGCCATCGTGCCCGCCACGCCCGAGGAGAGCACGTGCGTGGTCGAGACCGGCAGGCCGTAGACGTCTGCCGCGCCGATCGTCACCATCGCCACGACCTCGGCGCAGCCGCCCTGGCCGTAGCTCAGATGCTGCTTGCCAATGCGCTCGCCCACCGTCACCACGATGCGTTTCCAGCCCACCATCGTGCCAAGGCCGAGTGAGATCGCCACGGCCACCTTCACCCAGGTCGGGATGAACTTCGTCGCGTGGTCGATCTGCTTGCGGAAGTTGAGGATCGCCTTCGTGTCGTCGGCTGAGAAGGGCACCGCTTTCTGCTTGTCGATCAGGCGGATCGCTTCGGAAATCACGTACATGTTGTTGCGTACGTTATCGACGACCGATTGCGGCACCGCCGCGAGGGAGCCGTAGCCGTGGACCTGCTCCCCCACCTGGCTCGACAGCGCGGCGAGCGCGGGCACCGTCGTGCTGGAGAGCGTGCGCGTGCCGATGAAGCGTTCCACTTCACCGCGCGCGTCGGCGGGCGCGGCCACGCCGTTCGTGTAGCGCTCCAGCGCGCGCGTGGCGTCGTGCGCAACGGCGACGAAGGTTTGCGTCTGCTCGGCTGTCACCGCGCGGTTCAGCGCATAGGCGGTGGGCACCGTGCCGATCAGGATCAGCATGATGAGGCCCATGCCTTTCTGCCCGTCGTTGGAGCCGTGCGCAAACGAAACGCCCGTGCAGGTGAGAATGAGCAGCGAGCGGATCCAGAACGGCGGCGGCTCCTTGCCCTTCGGCTCGGAGTAGAGCGCCGGTACGCGCACGACGGCCTTCAGGATGAGCAGCAGCAAGCCGGCCAGCAAAAAGCCGACGATCGGCGAGAAGAGCAGCGACTTGCCCACGCCGAGCGCCTGGCTCCAGTCGACGCCGCTCGTGCCATTCGTGCCGTGCATGAGCTGGTTCATGAGGCCCACGCCGATGATCGAGCCGATCAGCGTATGCGAGCTCGACGATGGCAGTCCGAAGTACCACGTGCCCAGATTCCAGATGATCGCGGCAATGAGCAGTGCGAACACCATCGCGAAGCCCGCGCTGCTGCCCACCTGCAAGATCAGCTCGACGGGCAGCAGTTGCAGGATGCCGAAAGCCACCGCGCCCGTGGACGTGAGCACGCCGAGAAAATTCCATGCGCCCGACCAGACCACGGCGATATTGGGCGAAAGCGAATGCGTATAGATCACGGTCGCGACCGCATTCGCGGTATCGTGGAAGCCGTTCACGAACTCGAAGCCGAGCGCGATCAGGAGCGCGATGCCAAGCAGCAGCCAGGGAAGCGCAGAGCTTTCGCGCACGGGCGAGAGATCGTTCGCGAGGTTCATCCCGACGTACACGGCGCCGGCGGCGATGACGATCAGGAAGACGAGCAGGCTAGCGTTGCGCCCGCGCGCGGGGGCGGTGCCCGGTTGCGGTGACAGGGAAATATCTGGCATGGCAGACGGGCTCCTGGGGTGGAGAGGGGCAAAGGCTTCGTTTCCGATCGTGAACCGTCGAGGTTTCGGTTTGATGACGGAATTGTGCCGCCCATGCCCCATAAATCGTCATGATAGGGGATTGCACAGATGCCAGGACGGGTTCTTTCGCTGCGTATTCTGATGCGCCGCAGGGCCATCGTGCGGGCGCAGGCGGCGACGCGCCTGATCGGCAACTATCCCTTCTTCGCGGGGCTCTGCGGCACGCTCGTCGCGACGGTGATGGCCGTCCTGACCTACGCGGCACTCTACGAGGGCCGCGCCGAAGAGCTGCGCCACGCGGCCGAGAACTCGCGCAACCTCGTCCAGCTGATCAGCAACGACATTGCGCGCAACGTGGAGATCTACGACCTGTCGCTGCAGGCCGTGGTCACGGCGGCGCAGCAACCGGCGACCTGGAAGATGCCCGAGGCGCTGCGCCAGCGCATGCTGTTCGACCGGGCAACGGCGGCGTCGAACCTCGGCGGCGTCTATGTGATCGACGCCGAGGGCCACGTGAAAGCGTCGCAGAGCAGCGTGCCAGAGCCGGCCACAGGAAGCGTCTCGCTTGCCGACCGCGATTACTTCATCGCGCAGCAGCGCGACCCGCACGCGGGGCTCTTCTTTTCGAAGCCGTACCATTCGCGCCTGCGCAGCGGCTTGCTCACCATCGGCCTCACGCGCCGCATCAACGCGCCCGACGGCGCGTTCGCGGGCGTCGCACTGCTCGGCGTGCGCCTCGACTATTTCCAGCAGCTTCTGGAGCGCGTCGACCTGGGGCCGGGCGGCAAACTGTTCATCCTGATGCAGGACGGCACGCTGGTCGCGAGCAAGCCCGTGTCGCCGCAGGGCGCCGGGACGAACTATCCTGGCTTGCCGAATGGCACGGTCTTTTCCCGGCGCGACGACGCCCGGCGTGGCGACGCGCGGCGTGACGACGCCCGGCGTAGCGACGCCCGGCGCGAAGGCGGCACCTTTACGTCCCGTTCGGCGCTCGACGGTGTGGAGCGCATCTACACCTTTGCGCACGTGGGCAATTCGCCGTTCATCGTCGTCGCGGCGCCCGCTGTGCGGGATGTGCTCGCCGGCTGGCGGCGCCGCAGCGATATCGCGCTCGTGGTGACGACGTTGTTCGGCGGCGCGTGGGTCGTGGTTTCATGGGCGCTCGCGTTTGCGCTGCGCGACAAGGTGGTGGCCGAGGCCGAGCTTCTGCGCCTTGCCGTGACCGACCCGCTCACGGGTCTTGCGAACCGGCGCGCCCTCGACAGGCGTATCGAGGAGGAATGGCAGCACGCGGTGCGCGCGCGCGCGCCACTGTCCGTGCTGTTCTTCGACATCGATCACTTCAAGCTCTTCAACGACACCCACGGCCACGCCGCCGGCGACGAAGTGCTGACCTTCGTCGCCGAGCGCATTGCCGCAGGATCGCGGCGCGCGACTGACCTGGCCGCCCGCTTTGGCGGCGAGGAGTTCGCGGTGGTGCTGCCGGGCACGGGGCTCGACGCCGCGACGCGCATCGCGGAGAAGATCCGCAAGCGCATCGAGTCGGCCAATCTCACGCTGGGTGGTACGCACCATGGGTGCGTGACGGTGAGCGCGGGGTGCGCGAGCTGCAATCCGCCGGAGGGCGGCAGCGGCGCGCAGTTGCTGGCCGCCGCCGATCGCCTGCTTTACGAGGCCAAGGACGCGGGCCGCAATCAGGTCCGCTCGCAACAGTGGACGGGCGCGGCGGTGCAGCCGCTGGTGGACTCCGGAGCCGGAGCCCGAGGCGCGACGCGCCCGCAACGTGATGCGACCTGATGCCACCGATGCCACCGATGCCACCTGATGCAACTGTGCGGCAACTGTGCGACCTGCGGCGACTTGCAGCAGCGCTCAGGCGCGCCCCTTGCGAGCGGCGCGCTGCGCCGGGGCGCCGGTCAGCGAGCCGATTTCGACAGCCGGTGGCCGAGGCCGAGGTTCGAGACGATCTGCCAGGTATAGACGCGCGAATAATGCACGCCGAACTGGCGGCCGATCAGCTCGCGCACGCGGCTGTTGGTCCATGCGTCGCTCGGGAAGCCGTGGTCGCGCGCGGAGCCGTGCAGGGCGCTCGCGATCCAGCCTAGCGCGGCCTGATCGAGTACCGAAGGCCGGCCGCCCACGCTCATCTGCTGCAGCGCGGCGAGACCGCCGTCCTCGACGATCGACTTGTAGCGCCTCACCGTCTGGGCGGAAAGGTGCAATGAATCGGCGACGGAATTCACCGTCGCGCCTTCCATCAACATCTGGCCGGCGGCCATTCTTCTCGCGACGCTCGGCAGGTTCTCGGTTCGGGTAAGCATGTGTTCACTCGTCGACGAAAGATTCCGGTCATGCGGCAATGAGGATGTGCCGCTCCTGTAACCCTTTTCCTGCATGCGGGTCTTGTCGCTTGCCATGGATCGGGCGCCGGTGCGGTGACGCGAGAGCCATGACGGACGGCGAAATCGACGCCCGGTAAAGGGCGCGTGCTGCGAAACGCCTCGGTGTTCCGCAGCGGATATTAATAATTGTTTTTGTAGGGAATGTGTATAGTCAGCGGAAAAATAGTCTGCTTGACTTGTGGATAATCCTGAACTAATGGGAAAAAACAACCGACTCGGATCGCTCAACAATGGGTGCGGCCATTTCGCGTTTGATGCTGCAATGCGATGTTTCCTTCACCGGCTGCACCAAAGCCTGACTATTTCGCTCAGGGACTGAAATCTCGCGCCGTTTTGTATGAGCAATTCCACACTCGTGGCATACGGGGCGCAGCTGCGACGCTATTCAATGCGAATTAAATATCGCCTGTCGTGCTTTACACACGTTTGTTAGCGTTTCTGGCATGCCGCGACACATATTGTGGCCACTCGTTATTGACAGACTAATGACGAATGAGGAGCAATTTCAGGGGGTGACTTGAATTTTTTGTGCAGAATGGTTTTCGCAAATATTTCGAATCGATTCGAATGCGGATTGGATTCGCCTGGAACGAATGAGGAATGCTCTCTGGCCGCTGCGGATGAACAAAGAACTTGAGGAATGGGTTGGCCGATTGTTGCGTCGTGCGGCGGGCCGCCGCTCGCTCGTGCCGTATGGCGCGTTTCATGCCCTCTTCGCGGGCGACGTGCCGTTGCGGGAAAGCTCGGCGCGGACCGGCATCGCACGCTGCGGCTTGCCGAAAAGCGCCAGCTCGCGAGCCGCGAACGCGAGCGGGTGTCGCGCGAATTCGTTTTCTTTCCATTGATGGTCCACAGAAGGAGGCGTCCCATGATGTTGCGCTATCGTTCATCCGCGCCGTTGCTCGGCGCGCTTCTCGTGCTTGCCCTTGGCGTGTCGCCGCACGTGCCGCTGCGTGCACAGACTGCATCGGAAGCCGCGCCC
>DATBXG010000795.1:0-6620 GCA_036514415.1 Paraburkholderia sp. | reverse complement strand
GCAGCTTCTCGCGAAGCTGCGCCTTTTTTATCGACCGATGAACGGCGATGCGGTGCTTATAGCGGCGAAATCGCCGAAGTCCGGGTGCGCGCCGCCGACGCGCGTCCGGCCTTGGGCGCACGCTCGGCGTCCATGCCGCTGTGCTCGCCGTCGCGCACGCTCGAACTCATCGAAGGCTGCGCTTCGTCGAAGGACTCGGACGCGACGCCGTCGCGCGCCGTCGCAGGCGCACCGACCGGGCGGGCGAGGCCATCCTTGACCCACTGTTCGCCGAGCTGGCTGTTCGGCGTCTGGCTGAAGTGCTCGACGAGGTGATCGATGAACGTACGCACCTTGGCCGGCAGATGGCGGCGGCTAGGATAGGCGACGTTGATCTCCACCTGCGGCAGGCGATAGTCGCCAAGCAGCCGCACGAGGCGCCCGCGCGTCATGTCGCGGCCGATCAGGTAGCTCGGCAGGATCGCGATGCCCATGCCGAGCAGCGCGAACTGGCGCAGCATCTCGGTGTTGTTCGCCACGATCACATTGGCCGGGCGCACGCGGACTTCGCCGTCCGGCCCCGTGAAAACGCGCTCGTCGCCCCAGTACTCGGAGGGCAGCGAGAGGCTCGGGTGTTCCATCAGGTGCTCGGGGCGCGTGGGCGTGCCGTGCTTTTCGAGGTACGCCGGCGTGGCGCACACCGTCATGCAGCCCGTCGTGAGGCGGCGCGTGACGATGCTTGCGCTGCGCATCTGGCGCGCGGTCACGACGCCCAGATCGAAGCCCTCTTCCACGAGATCGACCTGGCGGTCGACCAGCGTGACGTCGGGAATGACCTGCGGAAAGCGCTGCGTGTACGTCTGCAGCACGGGGGCAAGATTATGGAGACCGAACACGACGGGCGCGACGATGCGCAGCGTGCCTACGGGCTCGTGATTGCGCGCGACGACCATCTGCTCGACATCCTCGAGCTCATCGAGAATCTGCCGGGCTCGCTCGAGATAGACCTGACCCGATTCGGTCAGGGAGAGACTGCGGGTCGTGCGATTGAGCAGACGCGTGCCAAGCCGACCTTCGAGGTCGGCGACATGCCGCGTCGCAACCGCATTCGAGATATCCATCGCGGAAGCGGCCCGGGCGAAACTGCCGAGGTCGGCCACTTTGACGAATACTCGCATCGACTGCAAATGATCCATGAGACAACTCCTGCCTGTTACTACCCCGCTGTTAATCAGCGGAGGAAACCGCGAATTCTCCTACGACAGCAGAATTCCTGCAGAAGTTGCCTCCGAAGCCCTTATTTTCTTTATGAATTCTTCGACTGCGCCCCAAAATGCATTAACGGATGCCATATTGTTTCTTCAAAAGAAACAATTTTGCGCAATGCAGCGAAATAACGGGCCAGGCGTCGAACAGACGGCCCTCCGCACTGCATCACCGCATTCGACCCCTGAAATAAAAATGGCCGCCCGAGGGCGGCCATTCAGTTAGCGAGCGCTCACATCAATGGATTACAGGCGCGCTTCCAGCGCTTCGCGAGCGTCCTTGAGCACTTCCGGCAAGCCACGCGCGAGCGTCTCGAACAGTTCCGCGTGCAGCGTGAGTTCGGCGCGCCAGGCGTCCGGGTCCACCGAAATCACCTGTTCGAATTGCGCCTGCGTGAAGTTCAGGCCGCTCCAGTCGAGATCGTCGTAGCGCGGCGACACGCCGAACGCATGTTCTCCGCCCTGGGCCTTGCCCTCGATGCGGCGCACCATCCACTCGAGCACGCGCATGTTATCGCCGAAGCCCGGCCAGACGAACTTGCCGTCCGGGCCCTTGCGGAACCAGTTCACGCAAAAGATGCGCGGCAGCGTCGCACCGGCCTTCGCCAGACGCTCGCCCACGTCGAGCCAGTGCCCGAAGTAGTCGGCCATGTTGTAGCCGCAGAACGGCAGCATCGCGAACGGATCGCGGCGCACGACGCCCTGCTGCCCCGCCGCCGCGGCCGTCGTCTCCGAACCCATGGTCGCCGCCATGTAGACGCCCTCGGTCCAGTCGCGCGCCTCGGTCACGAGCGGCACCGTGGTCGAGCGCCGGCCGCCGAAGATGAAGGCGTCGATCGCCACGCCCTTCGGGTTCTCCCATTCGGGGTCGATCGACGGGCACTGCGAAGCCGGCGCCGTGAAGCGCGCGTTCGGGTGCGCGGCCTTGCGGCCGGTTTCCTTCGCGATGGCCGGCGTCCAGTCGTTGCCCTGCCAGTCGATCAGGTGCGCGGGCGGCTCGTCGGTCATGCCTTCCCACCAGACGTCGCCGTCGTCGGTGAGCGCGACGTTCGTGAAAATCACGTTCTCCTTGAGCGTCGCCATCGCGTTGAAGTTGGTCTTTTCGCCCGTGCCCGGCGCCACGCCGAAGTAGCCCGCTTCCGGGTTGATCGCATGGAGACGGCCGTCGGCGCCGGGCTTGATCCACGCAATATCGTCGCCGATCGTGGTGATTTCCCAGCCGTTCATCGCGGCCGGCGGGATCAGCATGGCGAAATTGGTCTTGCCGCAGGCCGACGGGAACGCCGCCGCGACGTGGTACTTGCGGCCTTCCGGCGAGCGCACGCCGAGAATCAGCATGTGCTCGGCGAGCCAGCCTTCGTCGCGGCCCATGGTCGAGGCGATGCGCAGCGCGAAGCACTTCTTGCCGAGCAGCGCATTGCCGCCGTAACCCGAACCGTAGCTCCAGATCTCGCGCGATTCCGGGAAGTGGACGATGTACTTCGTCTCGTTGCACGGCCACGGCACATCCTTCTCACCCGCGGCGAGCGGCGCGCCCACGCTGTGCACGCACGGCACGAACGGGCCGTCTTCGCCCAGCACGTCGTACACGGCGCGGCCCATGCGCGTCATGATGCGCATGTTCACGACCACGTACGGGCTATCCGAAAGCTCCACGCCGATATGGGCGATGGGCGAGCCGAGCGGGCCCATCGAGAACGGCACGACGTACATCGTGCGGCCGCGCATCGAGCCCGCGAACAGGCCGTCGAGCGTCGCGCGCATTTCGGCGGGCGCGATCCAGTTATTGGTGGGGCCGACATCCTCCTTGCGCGGCGAGCAGATGAAGGTGCGGTCTTCCACGCGCGCGACGTCCGACGGATCGGAGCACGCGAGATACGAATTCGGGCGCTTCTGCGGATTGAGGCGACGCATCGTGCCGGCCTCGACCATCTGCGCGCACAGGCGGTCGTATTCTTCCTGCGAACCGTCGCACCAGACGATGCGATCGGGCTGCGTATGCGCAGCGATCTTCTGCACCCAATCGATCAGTTTCCGGTGCCGGACCCAGGCGGGCACCTGCGCGGCGGCCTGGGCGTGGTAGTCGGGATGGTTCATCGAGCTGTCTCCATTTTTAGGGCTGTAAAAAGGGAATCGGCCCTTTCAGACGCTGCATGCGAGAGGCGCAACTCCTGCGAACCAAACGTTGATGGCAGATCAACATGCAGTTCGGATCGCACGGTTGGGCAGGTCGTCAAGGTCCTTTAGCCTGGGGTTCGAAACCGTCTGTAAAGCGGCTTGCATCGGAGCCCGACAAGCTGTTAAAAGTTGCAAATTCGCGGCCGACGGCCGCGTCAAAAAACCTGCGTGCGTAGCCGCGGTCTTGCGCAATTGCAATGCCTGCAGCAGCACGCGGCGAGCGACGTGAAGGCTCCCCATATTCATACCAGTCTTCACGGTGCTGCATAGTGGGATAACCACCAGATGAACATCGAAGTCGCGCCACGAACGGCGCGACGCAAAACACGCAAAACAACCCGCCGCCATGAAAATTGCCATCCTTGACGACTACCAGGACGCCGTCCGCAAGCTCGACTGCTTTCAACTGCTCGCCGACCACGAGGTCAAGGTTTTCAACAACACCGTGCGAGGCCTCGGCCAGCTCGCCAGCCGCCTCGCCGAAGTCGACGCGCTCGTACTGATTCGCGAACGCACCCGCATCACCTCGCAACTGCTCGACAAGCTCCCGCATCTGCGCATGATCAGCCAGACGGGCAAGGCCGGTCCGCACATCGACATCGAGGCCTGCACCGAGCGCGGCATCGCCGTACTCGAAGGCACCGGTTCGCCCGTCGCGCCCGCCGAACTCACGTGGGCGCTCATCATGGCCGCGCAGCGCCGGATTCCGCAGTACGTCGCCAACCTCAAGCAGGGCGCGTGGCAGCAGTCGGGCCTCAAGACCTCGGCGATGCCGCCGAACTTCGGTCTCGGCACGGTGATGCGCGGCCAGACGCTCGGGATCTGGGGCTACGGGAAGATCGGCCGGCTCGTGGCCGGCTACGGCAAGGCGTTCGGCATGCGCGTGCTGGTGTGGGGCCGCGAGCATTCGCTCGAACTGGCGCGCGCCGACGGCTACGAAGCGGCCGCGAGCCGCGAGGCGCTGTTCGAGGAGAGCGACGTGCTCTCGCTGCATCTGCGCCTGCACGACGACACGCGCGGGATCGTGAAGCAGGAAGACCTGCTGCGCATGAAGCCCACGTCGCTGCTCGTCAACACGAGCCGCGCGGAGCTGATGGAAGAGAACGCGCTGCTTGGCGCGCTCTCGCACAACCGGCCGGGCATGGTCGCGATCGACGTGTACGAAAGCGAGCCGATCCTGCAGGGCTACAGCCTGCTGCGCATGGAAAACGTGATCTGCACGCCGCACATCGGCTTTGTGGAGCGCGAAAGCTACGAACTGTACTTCGGCGCGGCGTTCCGCAACATCCTCGCCTTCGATGCGGGCGATCACGCGAGCGTTGCGAACCTTGAAGCGCTGCAGGGCGGCCGTCGCAAGTAAGCGCGGCTCGCTCCGTAGGGCGCCAGGGCGGCGCACGCCGCCCTGTTTGCGTCCTTCTGCCTGCTTTTGACCCGGCCTGCGCTCGCTCAAGCGTGCGCGGCCGCTTCCATGACCTCGGGCAAACGCGCGAGGAAACGCTCGCCATCCACGCGGCCGAGGTTGTAGGCGTGCTGCATCTGCTGCGGGCTCGTATAGTCCCAGCTCGAGATCGGTACCCTGGCGGAAGGCTGCACGTAGAGGCGTTGCTGCACGCCCTGCGCTGCCTGATGCCGCACCACGAACATCTGCGGACGCGGATAGAGCCGCGTCACCATCACCAGCACGCGACCGGGCGTTTCGTCGAGCGCGCCGACCGGCACGTTGTCGACCATTCCGCCGTCGAGCACGGGGCGGCCTTCGCGGCGCAGCACCGGCGTGAACGGCGGCGTACATGACGACTGCAGGATGAGGTCGGCCAGATCCTCCACGCTCGCGCACTCCTGCGCCGTCACGAACTCCGGATGGAACCCGAGCTTGCGCCCGAGCGTGGGATGCAGCGTCTTGCGAATGTGCTTTTCGATGTTGTAAGCGATGAGCCCAGCCGCCACGGCGCTGCGCGCGCCAAGCCAGCGCGGCACATGCGAAACGCCGATGCGGATCTCAGGCGCGTCCTGAAGCCGCGCAAACGGCTCTCCGTAGATGTCGAGCAGCGCCTGGCGATAGATGCGGTAGTGCGGAAACACCGATTCGCCGCGCAGCAGATTGCCCCAGTAGGCGTTGCGCTTGTTGTGGCGCAGCGCTTGCTCGTAATAGCGCATCACCCAGTCGGCCTCGCGCGTGTAGAGCATGCACGCGGTGGCCGCACCCGCCGAGATGCCCGTGATGACGCGCGGGCGAATGCGCAGCCCGGGCTGGACGATGTCCCAGAATCCCGCCTGCCACCAGCAGCGATTGCCCCCGCCGGCGAAAACCACCTGATCGAACATGCCTTGTGCGTCCTTCGAAACGACCGGAAACGATCGGAAGCGCCAAGCTTAATCGAGCAGCGCGTAAGTCGAGGTCGCGTGAACCGCCATCCGGCCGTCTTCATCGTAGAGTTCTATTTCGCCGAACACCAGATTGCGGCCCATGCGCAGCACGCGCGCCGTCACGAGCACGTCGCCCTTGCGCACGGCGCGCATGAAGCTGGTGTTGAGCGCAACCGTGGTCATGGGCTTGAAGCCGCCGAGGGCGACCGCAATCGCGACGATCATGGCCGTGTCCGCGGCCGCCATGAAGACCTGGCCGCAGATCACGCCGCCCGAGTGGCGCAGCTCGCCGGAGAACGGCAGGCGCAGGGTCGCGCTCTCGTCCGTCACCTCGACCGGTCTCATCCCGAGCGCGCGTACCCACGGGGCCAGCACGCGCTCCAGCAGCGCGTCGATTGCGTTGTCGTCCATCGTTTGCCTTTGAGAATCCGTGCCGCGCGGCGATTTCAGCCGATGCCAGCGAAATGTCGGCGCGCGGCGACTGGCTTGAAGCCTGCTTTGACGCCAGGAGTGGCGTCATCATACCGGGACAGCGCGACCCCGCGGTGAACACGCGAACGCCCGTGCGGACGGGCTTCGGAGGCCGAGACCAACTTTTTTCAGGAAATTTGCAGAAGGGGCTTGGCAAGTCCTGAAAAGTGATGCATAATCTTTCTTCTGTTGGGGCGTTAGCTCAGTTGGTAGAGCAGCGGACTCTTAATCCGTAGGTCGAGTGTTCGAGTCACTCACGCCCCACCAGCGAATTCAGTCAAAAAGCCCGATCCTTGCGATCGGGCTTTTTGCATTTCTCGCCACTTTCCTGTGTTGCCTGCCCGCGGGGCCTACTTTCCG
>DATBXG010000794.1:0-2355 GCA_036514415.1 Paraburkholderia sp. | reverse complement strand
CGCCCGCCAAGACGTGCGAGGCCCTTGAGCACGGCCATGCCCGTTTGCGCGGACTGCACGCGCTGGCGGCGCTCTTTCTCGTCTTGCGCGGTCTTTGCTGCCTTCGTGATCTTCGTGGTCCTGGTTGCCGCTGTGGTCATTGTGGCTTTGGCTTCGGTGGCTTGACGCGGAATTTCAGGGCGCGTCGGCACGGCGCAGTGTTGGTCGTGCTCGCAGGTTAACCCCTATCTTTCGATTACGCAATGCGGACTAGAGTTACGCAAAACGTAACGCATGCAGGATGCAGGAGAGGCGAATGAGCGAGACACCTTCACAGCAGCCGCAACAGCCGGGCCGCTGCCCGTTCCCCCATGCAGCGGGCGACGCAGCAGGCGCCACGCCGCGCTGTCCGGTCAGCGCCAACGCCGCGGCATTCGACCCCTTCAGCGACGGCTACCAGCAGGATCCGCCCGAGTACGTGCGCTGGGCGCGCGAGCAGGAGCCCGTGTTTTACAGCCCGCAGCTCGGCTACTGGGTGGTCACGCGCTACGCCGACATCAAGGCGATCTTTCGCGACAACCTCACGTTCTCGCCGTCGATCGCGCTCGAAAAGATCACGCCGACGGGCCCCGAAGCGAACGCGGTGCTGGAGTCGTATGGCTACGCCATGAACCGCACGCTCGTGAACGAGGACGAGCCCGCCCACATGCCGCGCCGCCGCGTGCTCATGGAGCCGTTTACGGCCGGGCATCTCAGGCACCACGAACCGATGGTGCGGCGCCTCACGCGCGAGTACATGGATCGTTTCATCGACGAAGGCCGCGCCGATCTCGTCGACCAGATGCTCTGGGAAGTGCCGCTCACCGTAGCGCTGCATTTTCTGGGCGTGCCCGAGGAGGACATGGAACTCCTGCGTAAGTATTCGATCGCGCACACGGTCAACACGTGGGGGCGGCCGCGCCCCGAAGAGCAGGTGGAGGTCGCGCACGCGGTCGGCAACTTCTGGCAGTTCGCGGGCAAGGTGCTCGACAAGATGCGCCAGAACCCGGATGGTCCGGGCTGGATGCAGTACGGCATCCGCAAGCAGCAAGCCCATCCGGAAGTCGTCACGGACTCCTGGCTGCATTCGATGATGATGGCCGGCATCGTGGCCGCGCACGAGACCACGGCCAACGCCACGGCCAACGCGATGAAGCTGCTGTTGCAGCACCCGAATGCGTGGCGCGAGATCTGCGAGGACCCGAGCCTCATTCCGAACGCGGTGGAAGAATGCCTGCGCCACAACGGCTCCGTCGCCGCCTGGCGGCGCCTCGCCACGAAGGACGTGCAGATTGGCGGCATCGACATTCCGGCAGGCTCGAAGCTCCTCATCGTGACTTCTTCAGCGAATCACGACGAGCGTCATTTCGCCGACGCCGACCTGTTCGACATCCGCCGCGACAACGCGAGCGACCACGTCACGTTCGGCTATGGCGCGCACCAGTGCATGGGCAAGAATCTCGCGCGCATGGAAATGCAGATCTTCCTCGAAGCGTTCACGCGCCGCCTGCCACACATGCGTCTCGCCGAGCAGACCTTCACCTACGTGCCCAATACGTCGTTCCGGGGTCCCGAGCATCTCTTCGTGGAGTGGGACCCGGCACAAAACCCGGAGCGCGCGAATCCTTCGTTGCCGGGCCTGCATGTGCCGGTGCTCATCGGCGAGCCTTCCGCGCATGCGCTTTCGCGGCCCGTGGTGGTCGAGCGTGTGGACGCGGCAGCCGAAGGCATCGTGCGCTTGCGTCTTGTCGCGCCGGACGGCGGCGCGCTGCCGCGCTGGGCGCCGGGCGCGCATATCGACGTGGAATGCGGCGACCCCGGCATCTCGCGCCAGTATTCGCTGTGCGGAGACCCCGCCGATACCGGCGCGTTCGAGATTGCCGTGCTGCGCGAAACGCAAAGCCGTGGCGGATCGGCCTGGGTGCACGACACGCTGCGCGCGGGCATGCGCCTGAAGATCCGCGGCCCGCGCAATCACTTCCGGCTCGACGGGGAAGGGCGCCGCGCGATCTTCATTGCGGGCGGCATCGGCATCACGCCGGTGAGCGCCATGGCGCGCCGCGCGCGCGAGCTTGGCGTCGACTACGAACTGCATTACAGCGGGCGTTCGCGCAAGACGATGGCGTTCGTCGACGAACTCGCGCAGCTGCACGGCGATCGCCTGCGCCTGCACGTATCGGACGAAGGCTCGCGCAACGACTTCGCCGCGCTGCGCGTGGACGAGCGCACGCGCGTCTACGCCTGCGGTCCCGCGCGCATGCTCGAAGCACTCGAAGCCTGCAGCGAAGCGTGGCCCGAGGACGCACTGCGCGTGGAGCATTTCGCCGCGAGCGGCGG
>DATBXG010000793.1:0-9751 GCA_036514415.1 Paraburkholderia sp. | reverse complement strand
ACGAGTCCGCCGACGGCGCGCCCGAACTCGCTGCGCGCTATCCGCTCGCGATGATTTCGCCGCCCGCGCGAAACTTCCTGAACAGCACCTTCGTGAACGTGGAGAGCCTGCGCGCGACTGAAGGCGAGCCGCACGTCGATCTCCATCCGGCCGACGCCGCCCGCCGCGCGATTGCCGACGGTGACGAGGTCCGCGTGTTCAACGACCGGGGCTCGATGCGCGCGCGTGCGCGCGTCACCGACCGCGCTCGCAGCGGCCTCGTGGTGGGCCTGTCGATCTGGTGGAAGAAGCTCGCGCCGGACGGCCGCAACGCCAACGAGGTGACGAGCCAGGCGCTTACCGACCTTGGCGGCTCGGCGACCTTCTACGACTGCCTCGTCGAAGTCGAACGCGCCTGACGGGGCGTCACGATCGCGCTAGCCGCCCCCGAACACGTGTTCGAGGGGCCTTTCTAACTCGCTGATTCGCCGACGTAAAGGCGGGATCGTCATGCTACGATCCGCTTTTTAGCACGACCATTCGAAAAATCAAGGAGGAGACGCCGCATGGAAAAAGTCTGGCTGAAATCGTACCCGCCCGGCGTTCCCGCGGAAATCGACGCGAGCCGTTATGCGTCCATCACGGCTTTGCTCGAAGAGAGCTTCGGCGAATTCCGCGCGAAGCCCGCTTTCGCGTGCATGGGCAAGACGATCACCTACGGTGAGCTGGACCAACTCTCACAGCGTCTTGCCGCGTGGTTCCAGTCGCGCGGCATTGAACGCGGCGCGCGCATCGCGCTCATGATGCCCAATGTGCTCCAGTATCCGGTCGCGCTGGCCGCGGTGCTGCGCGCCGGGTACGTCGTCGTGAACGTGAACCCGCTTTACACGCCGCGCGAACTCGAACATCAGTTGAAGGACAGCGGTGCCGAAGCGATCGTCATCCTCGAGAATTTCGCCGGCACCTTGAGCGCGGTGCTCGCCAATACGCGCGTGAAGCACGTGCTGGTCGCGTCGATGGGCGATCTCCTCGGGGCGAAGGGTTTCATCGTCAACTTCGTCGTGCGGCGTGTGAAGAAGATGGTGCCCGCCTGGAACCTGCCGGGCCATGTGCGCTTCAACGACGCGCTCGTCGCCGGCGCCCGCGCGGGCTTCAAGCGTGTCGAGCAGACGCCCGACGACGTTGCCTTCCTGCAGTACACCGGCGGGACGACCGGCGTGGCCAAGGGCGCGACGCTGCTTCATCGCAACCTGATCGCCAACGTGCTGCAGTCGGCGGCATGGACTCAGCCCGCACTGGCGAAACTGCCGTCCGGCACGCAGCCCGTGACGGTTGCCGCACTGCCGCTCTATCACGTGTTCGCGCTGACCGTCTGCGGGCTGCTGACGATCCGTACAGGCGGTCTTGCGATCCTGATTCCGAATCCGCGCGATATCGGCGGAATGATCAAGGAGCTGCACGGCTACTCGATCTCGACGTTCCCCGCGGTCAATACGCTCTACAACGCGATCCTCAACCACCCGGAGTTCGACAAGCTCGATTTCACGCATCTGCTCGTCGCGAACGGCGGCGGCATGGCGGTGCAGGAAGCCGTAGCGAAGCGCTGGTACGAGCGCACGCATACGCCGATCGTCGAAGGCTATGGGCTGTCGGAAACCTCGCCGAGCGTGACCTGCAATCCGGTCACGGCAACGGAATACACCGGCACGATCGGCTTGCCGCTGCCTTCCACCGAAATCTCGATCCGCGACGATGCCGGCAACGAACTGCCGGTCGGCGAGGCAGGCGAGATCTGCATCCGCGGGCCACAGGTGATGGCGGGCTACTGGCAGCGCCCGGACGAAACGGCAAAGGTCATGACACCCGACGGCTACTTCAAGTCGGGCGACGTCGGCCTCGTGAATGCGCGTGGCTACATCAAGCTCGTCGATCGCAAGAAGGACATGATTCTCGTCTCGGGCTTCAACGTCTATCCGAACGAAGTCGAGGATGTCGTTGCGAAGCTGCCGGGCGTGTTCGAAGTGGCTGCGGTCGGCGTGCCGGACCAGCACTCGGGCGAAGCCGTGAAGCTATATATCGTCAGGAAGGACCCGGCGCTCACCGACAAGGAAGTGTTCGAGTACTGCAAGACCCAGCTCACCGGCTACAAGCGGCCGAAGATCATCGAGTTCCGCAACGATCTGCCGAAGAGCAACGTCGGCAAGATCCTGCGTCGCGAGCTGCGCGACGGCCGGGCTTAAACCAGCATCAAGGAAGCGAACGAAAAGCGGCCTGCCCATCGAGGGCAGGCCGCTTCTTTTAAGCCTGCGATGCGCCGGTAACGACGTGGCGCTGCAAAGAAAAAAGGCGCCCGGAGGCGCCTTCGAGATTACAGCGACTGTTCTTCTTAGAACTTGTGACGGATACCGACGCGAGCCGTGAAGACGTTGTTGGAGGTCGACGGCGTCAGGCCGTTGATCGACGCGACAGCCGAGTTGCCCGTCGAGTCGGTGCCCGTAGCGTGCTGGTACACACCGATCAGGTAGACGTCCGTGCGCTTCGACAGGAAGTAGTCCGTACCGAGCGCGTACTGGAAGTACTTCGCACCGCTCTGGCTCGAGCCGTTCGCCAGCGGGGTGCTGTGGCCGTCCGTGAAGTCGAACGCGAAGCCAGCCAGCAGAGCCGGCGTGAACTGGTACTTGATGTTGGCTTCGACGTTGTTGAACGTCGTGTTCGAACCGGTCTGGAACTTCGTCGCTCCGGTCGTGCCGAGGTTGCGGAAGCTGACGTTCGAGTACGTCAGGCCGAACGTCGCTGCGCCGAACGTGTATGCACCGCCCGCGCCGATAACCTGGTACGTGTTGGCCGATGCGAAGCCGCCGTAGATCGGGTTGAACGTAGTGCCCGTAACGCCCTTCGTAGCCGTCAGCGGCGAGACCGTGCCGCCGTTGTTGAACAGGCCGCCCGTCGCGTTCGGCGTGCGTGCGTTCAGGTAACCAACGCCAAGGGCGAGGGGACCGTTGTTGTAGCCCGCGCCCAACGACCAGATCTGGTTCGCCGTGAAGTTGCCCGCCTGGCCACCGAAGCTGTACGTGCCGCCGAACTTCAGGCCAGCGTAGTCCACGCTCGTATACTTGACCGTGTTGTTCGTGCGGTAAGCGTTGTTGAAGTTGTCGAGGTCGCCCGGGTGAGCAGCGATGTAGCCGCCCCACTGGTCGCCTGCCTCGAACGGACCAACGTAGTCGACGACGGAGTCGTACTGGCGACCCATCGTGACCGTGCCGAACTGCGAGCTGGAGAGGCCGACATAAGCCTGACGGCCGAACATCAGGCCACCCTGGCCGAGCTTGCCGTTGTTCACGTCAAAGCCGTTTTCGAGCACGAAGACTGCCTTCAGGCCGCCGCCGAGATCTTCAGCGCCGCGCAGGCCGAAACGGCTGCCTTGCATCACGCCGCTCGACAGGTTGTACAGGTGCTTGCCGCCCGAATTCGTGTTGATGTTGAAACCTTGGTCGATGATGCCGTACAGCGTGACCGTGCTCTGAGCGTGAGCAACGCCCGCGAACGCGCCCAGCGCAGCCAGCGCGAGAAGCGACTTCTTCATTGAATGATCTCCAGTGTTTGCCAATCTTTTGCGTCTTGTAACGGGGCCAGTTTTTTATCGTGCGTGGGTCCCGTCCTTCTAACTTCGCGAGAAGTTGGCATGTAATGTAACAAAAGGGTTAATAGTCACAAAGGAAAAGCGGGGCACCCCTAAGTGCCTGTTTCGTTTACACAACATGGTCTAAAATATGCAGCTATCTATATGCGCTAGCACGGATTGACGGATCTTCGTGAGTTTGTGTAGCGGTGGAAGGGCAGTCCGGGCGAGTGAACGACTTCGGCTCGCCGACGAAACGAACGGGAGGCTGGATGACGCTAGATGATTTGATTACCGAATTCGACCGGGGCCTGCGGTCGATGACCGGCGTGTCGCGCATGACGCGCCCGATGCCGCTGCCGTCCCCCGTTACCGTAGAAGTCACGCCCACGGGCGAAGCGGTGCCCGTGGGCAGCGAACTCACCCCCGCCGAACGTGCACACTCGGCCGGCCTCATGCGCGTCAATCACGTGGGCGAGGTGTGCGCCCAGGCGCTGTATCAGGCCCAGAAAATCTCCGCGCGCTCGCCCTCGCTCAAGGCCGCCTTCGATCAGGCCGCGCGGGAAGAAGAGGATCATCTGGCGTGGACCTCGCGCCGTCTGCAGGCGCTCGACTCGCGTCCGAGCCTGCTCAATCCGCTCTGGTACGCGGGCGCGCTCGCAATCGGCTTTGCCGCCGGGCGTCTCGGCGACAAGGTGAGCCTCGGCTTCATGGCCGAAACCGAACGTCAGGTCGAGCATCACCTCGACGGCCACCTCGACAGCCTGCCGCCCGCCGATCTCGAGTCGCGCGCGGTCGTCGAACAGATGCGCGCCGACGAAATCTCGCACGCAAAATCGGCCACCGATCTCGGCGGAGCCGAATTGCCACTTCCCGTGCGTTCCCTGATGCGTGTAGCATCGAAAGTCATGACGCGTACAGCTTATTACCTCTGATTCGATCACATGGGCCGGCAACCGCTGTCGGCCCAAATACGATTAATCTTTCAGAGCTTTCAGTCTTACGTATTAATCCCCGCAAGCCCCCCGCTCGTTCCCGCCGTAGACCGTTTATCGCCACGCTTTTCACGTATCACCTTCAGAACCTGCGTTAGCTCATTCATTCATAACGGTTTTTGGCTTTTGTGCTGACTTCAACAAGTGCCGCTAAGTCCTTGTTCTAGCGGATAAATTCCGTCAAAAAACGTCTGGCCTCCCTTGACCCTGGTTGGGCGTTACTCTAAAGTGGGAGACAGTGTGAGAAAGTGTATTTTTGTGTGATTTCGGGCGCGTATTCAGGTAGATTTTCCGGGATTTAGGCGGGCGCCGAACAGCGCCGCATTAGGGGGAGCAAATTGTTCCAGGGGGCGTCGGCGCTGACACTCGATGCGAAAGGACGGATGTCGATTCCGTCTCGCTATCGGGACGCGCTGCAACAACAGGCAGAAGGCCGGGTGACGATCACCAAGCACCCGGACGGCTGCCTGTTGCTGTTTCCGCGCCCCGAATGGGAAGTGTTCCGTGCGAAGGTCGCCGCCTTGCCGATGGATGCGCACTGGTGGCGCCGCATTTTTCTCGGCAATGCGTCCGATGTCGATGTCGACAGTGCGGGCCGCGTGCTCGTTTCACCTGAATTACGTCTGGCAGCAGGAATGGAAAAGGAAGTCATGCTGCTCGGCATGGGTAGTCATTTTGAGTTGTGGGATGCGCAGACCTACGCCGCCAAGGAGCAGGCGGCGATGGCTCAGGGCATGCCCGACGCCTTGAAAAATTTCACGTTCTGATCGCGGTTAAAAGGCTATGGCATCTGCGATGGGACAGGGACTGCAGCATCGCACGGTGCTGCTAGACGAAGCGGTGAACGCGTTGATCACGCGCGCGGACGGCGTCTATGTGGACGGCACGTTCGGCCGTGGCGGGCACAGCCGCGCGATCCTCGGCCGCCTCGGCGACGCCGGGCGCCTGATCGCGTTCGACAAGGACCCGCTGGCGATCGCGACGGCGCAAACCATTGGCGACGCGCGGTTTTCGATCGTGCATGAGAGTTTTGCTTCGCTGCGCGACGAGCTCGCGTCGCGCGGGGTAGGGCGTGTGTCGGGAATATTGCTGGACCTTGGCGTGTCGTCGCCGCAAATCGACGACCCGGAGCGCGGTTTCAGTTTCCGCGCAGATGGCCCGCTCGACATGCGGATGGACCCGACGCGCGGCGAGTCCGCCGCTGACTGGCTCGCTCGGGCCACGTTGCAGGAACTGACGGAGGTAATTCGGGATTATGGGGAAGAACGGTTTGCTTTTCAGATTGCAAAGGCGCTTGTTGCTCGCCGGGCAGAGTCCGACCGTCTCGGGCCTCTCGACAGCACGGGCGAGCTTGCCCAAATCGTGGCTAACGTCGTCAAAACCCGTGAGAAGGGTAAGGACCCGGCAACCCGCACCTTTCAAGCTATACGGATTCACGTCAATCAAGAGCTTGCGGAGCTGCAGGTCGTTCTAGAAGCAGCGCTGTCGTTGCTGGAACAGGGGGGGCGGCTGGTGGTCATCAGCTTTCATTCGCTCGAGGACCGGATCGTCAAGCGATTCATGCAGGCGCACGCGAGCGCGCCCGCGGTCGATCGCCGCCTGCCGATCCGCGCCGTCGACCTGCCGAGCCCGCCGCTCAAGCTGCTCGGCCGCGTGTTCGCGAGCGACGAAGAAGTCGCCGCGAACCCGCGCGCCCGCTCGGCCGTGATGCGCACCGCGGAGCGCGTCACGCCATGAATCGTCTGAACATCTTCCTGCTGATCGTCGTGATGGGGTGCGCGCTCTCGGTCGTGAACGCCACCAATCAGCAGCGCCAGATCTTCATCCAGCTGCAACGCGCGCAGTCGCAGGAGCATCAGCTCCAGCAGGACTACGCACAGCTTCAATATCAGCAGAGCGCGCTGTCGAGAACGTCGCGCATCGAACAGATCGCCACCGACTCGCTCAAGATGCAGCCCGTCACGACCGGACGCACGCAATATCTGACGCTCTCACCGGGCGCCGCAACCGCCGTCGACGCTCCCGTGCCGACCTCGGCGCCCCCGCAGGGCGCCGCGCCCACGCCTGCCCGCCGCGGAGGCACGCGATGAAAAAGGGCAATCGCCGCAAGAGCGTAGCCTTCAGCGCGAACCCCATTCTCTCCGTGCGCCTGCCGATGTGGCGCTCGAAGCTCGTCGTGTTCCTGCTGTTCATGGCGTTCGTCGCGCTGGCCGCGCGCGCGTTCTGGATTCAGGGCCCGGGCAACGCGTTCTATCAGAAGCAGGGCGAAAGCCGCTATCAGCGCACGATCGAGCTGCCGGCCACGCGCGGCAAGATTCTCGACCGTAACGGACTCGTGCTCGCCACGAGCCTGCCTGTGCGCGCGATCTGGGCGATTCCCGAAGCGGTGCCCGACGATCTCGGCGCCGACAAGCTCAACCAGCTCGGCACGCTGCTCGGCATGAGCACGAAAGAGCTGCGTGCGAAGCTCTCCGAAGACAAGACGTTTGTCTATGTGAAGCGCCAGGTGCCGCTCGACGTCGCGCAGAAGGTCGCGGCGCTCGATATTCCCGGCGTCTATCAGCGCAACGAGTACAAGCGCTTCTATCCCGAAGGCGACGTCACCGCTCACCTGATCGGCTTCACCAACGTCGAGGACGAAGGCCAGGAGGGCGTCGAGCTTTCCGACCAGAAGGTGCTCGCGGGCGTGCCGGGCATTCGTCACGTCATCAAGGACCGCCTGGGCCACATCATCGAGGATGTCGACGAAACGGTCGTGCCCCACGATGGCAAGGATGTCGAACTTTCGATCGACAGCAAGATCCAGTACATCGCCTACTCGAACCTGAAGGCCGCCGTGGAGAAGTTCAAGGCCAAGGCCGGCGCGGCGATGGTGGTGGACGTGCGCACGGGCGAAGTGCTCGCGCTCGTGAACTATCCGACCTACAACCCGAACGACCGCTCGCACCTCACGGGCGAGCAACTGCGCAACCGCATTCTCACCGACGTGTTCGAGCCGGGCTCGATCATGAAGCCGCTCACGGTGTCGCTCGCGCTCGATCTGCACCGCGTCTCGCCGAGTACACTGGTGGATACGGGCCCGGGCCACTTCACGCTCGACGGCGCGACCATTACCGACGACTCTGCATTCGGCGTCCTCACGGTCGGCGGCGTGATCCAGAAGTCGAGCAACATCGGCGCGACGAAGATCGCGATGACGCTCAAGCCCGAAGAAATGTGGGACATGTACACCAGCATCGGTCTCGGACAGGCGCCGAAGGTCGGGTTCCCCGGCGCGGCGGCGGGCCGTCTGCGTCCGTGGAAAAGCTGGCGCCGTATCGAACAGGCCACGATGTCCTACGGCTATGGCCTCTCCGTTTCGCTGTTCCAGCTCGCGCGCGCGTACACGGCGATCGCCCACGACGGCCAGATCCTGCCGGTCACGATCTTCCGCCACCCCGGCGACACGCAGCCGGTGCAGGGCACCCAGGTTTTCGCGCCGACCACGGCGCGTGAAGTGCGCACGATGCTGGAGAGCGTGGTGTCGAAGGACGGCACCTCGCCCGACGCCGCCGTGCCCGGCTACCGCGTGGGCGGCAAGTCCGGCACGGCGTACAAGCACGGCCCGCACGGTTACGACCGCTCGAAGTACCGCGCCTCGTTCATCGGCATGGCGCCGATGCCGAATCCGCGCATCGTGGTCGCGGTGTCGGTCGACGAGCCGACGGCGGGCAGTCACTTCGGCGGCGCGGTGTCGGGCCCGGTGTTTTCGGGCATCGTCGGCGACACGCTGCGCTCGCTCAACGTGCCGCCCGACATGCCGGTGAAGCAGCTCGTCGTCGAAGACAACAGCGCCGCGGGCGCCTCGGCGCCGGCCGCTGCGAACGCGCCCGTGAAGCACGCGGCGAACGCGCCTGCGAACAAGAACGCTGTAGCGGCGCGTCACATGACCGTCGCGGACAACACGAAAAATCGACCCGGAGTCGTCCGATGAGCGCCACGCGCACCCAGCATCCCGCGCACCGGCAGATCGCGGACGCGCTCGCATGGCTGCGCGCGCACGTCGCGCTCGCAGCCGGCCTGCACGCCGACACGCGCTCACTCGAGCCGGGCGACGTCTTTCTCGCCTATGCCGTGGAAGGCGCGGACAACCGCGCGCATATCGCCAGCGCGATCGAGCGCGGCGCGGCAGCCGTCCTGTTTCAGCCGGAAGGCTATGCGGGCCCGAAGCTCGACGTGTCCATCGCGCTCGCCGTGCCGCAGCTCGACGTGCTCGCGGGCGAGATCGCGAGCGGCTGGTATGGCGACCCGAGCGATGCGATGCTGGTGGTCGGCGTGACTGGCACGAACGGCAAGACTTCGTGCAGCCAGTGGATCGCTTCGGCACTCACGGGCATCGGCCAGAAGTGCGCGATCGTCGGCACGCTGGGCACCGGCTTTCCGGCCCAGCTCGTGCACACGGGCTTCACCACGCCCGATGCGCCGCAACTGCAGCGCAGCCTCGGTCAATTGCGTAACGAAGGCGCGCAGGCTATTGCGATGGAAGTCTCCTCGCACGCGCTGCACCAGGGGCGCGTGAACGGCACGTCGTTCGACATCGCCGTTTTCACGAATCTCACGCAGGACCATCTCGATTATCACCGCACGTTCGATGCCTACGAGGACGCGAAGGCGCGTCTGTTCGCATGGCCGGGACTGCGCGCGGTAATCATCAACGCTGACGACGCAGCGGGCCGCCGGCTGATCGCCGCCATGCGCGGCAAGGCGCGCACGATCGCATATGGCATCGAGACGCCCGCCGCCGATGCGCCCGTTGGCGACGCCTGGCTGCGCGCGAACGACGTGCGCGCGACGGCCACGGGCACGGCGTTCCATCTGGAAACGTCGGACTGGGGCGAGGCGCAGGTCGAGGTGCATGTTCTCGGCCTCTTCAACGTGAGCAATCTGCTCGGCGTGCTCGGTGCGCTGCTCGCAGCGAACGTGCCGCTCGTGGCGGCGCTCAACGAGATCTCGAAGCTGCAGCCGGTCAACGGCCGCATGGAACGCCTTGGCGGGCGCGCCGATCACGACGAGCCGCTCGTCGTAATCGATTACGCGCATACGCCGGACGCGCTCGAAAAAACGCTCGAAGCACTGCGCCCGATGGCAGCCGCACGCGGCGGCCAGCTCATCTGCATGT
>DATBXG010000792.1:0-2183 GCA_036514415.1 Paraburkholderia sp. | reverse complement strand
GAGCCACGCCTGCGCCTCGCCCTCGGCGAGACCCTGTAGCGTGAGCGTGAGCGTGCGCTCACGCGTGGTGCTGCACGCCTCGACGATGGCCACCGGCGTCGCACCCGCACGGCCCGCCTCGATGAGCTGGCGCGCGATCTCTGGCGCGCTGTCGCGGCCCATGTAGAACACGAGCGAATCGGCGTTGACCTGCTCGCGAATCTCCTCACTGCCCGCCGCGCGCGAATACGTAGCGAGCGCGACACTGCGCGCCACGCCGCGCAGCGTGAGCGAACGTTGCAGCGTCGCCGCGCCGGCGAGCGCCGCCGTAATGCCCGGCACGACTTCGAACTCGATGCCGGCCGCTTCCAGCGCGCGCATTTCCTCGTCAGCTCGGCCGAACAGCATCGGGTCGCCGCCCTTCAGGCGCACGACCACGGCGTGCTCGCGTGCCGCATCGACGAGTTGCTTGTTGATGAAGTGCTGCGCCGTGGAACGTTGCCCGCAACGCTTGCCAACCGCAATGAACTTCGCGGTTTGCGGCGCGTACTCGAGCATGGCTGGCTCGACGAGCGCGTCGTGCAGCACGACGTCGGCGCCCGCGAGCAGCCGCGCGCCGCGAACCGTGATGAGGTCCGCTGCACCCGGTCCCGCGCCGATCAGATATACCTTACCCATTTGCTTCCGAATCTCCTGTTGCTACCTGGCGCACGCCGTCGTACCACGCTCGCCAGGAAGCCCCGGGCGGGTAGCCCCGGGCGGGCAGCCCCGGGCGGGCAGCCCCGGGCGGGCAGCCTCAGGCCGAGAACGCGCGGATCATGCCCGCAGCCACCGTGTGATGCGTCGCTTCGTCGATCAGCACGAATGCGCCCGTGCCAGGATTCGCATCATACAGGTCGCAGACGAGCGGCTTCTGCAGCGAGAGCGCCACGCGGCCGATATCGTTCATCGCAAGCTCGTGGCGGTCGGTGGCGTGCGAGAGCGTATGCACGTCGAGCACCTGCTTGACCGCGCCGATCTTCGCGAACACCGTGCTCGTGGTCTGCTTGAGCAGGTACTTGCGCTGCGGCGAGAGCGGTTCGTCGTCGAACCAGCAGAGGTCCGCTTCGAGCTTCTTGGCCGGTTGCGTGTCGTCGCCGGCCGGCACGAAGGTGTCGCCGCGCGAGACGTCCACGTCTTGCGCGAAACGGATCGTGACGGTCTGCCCCGCGAACGCGCGGTCGACCTGCGCCGTGCCGCCCGGCACCGGCGCGATGATCTCGGCGACCGTGGCCTGGCGGCCGGCCGGCTGCACCGTGATCGCGTCGCCCACCTTCACTTCGCCCGCTTCCACACGGCCCATGTAGCCGCGGAAGTCGTCGGCGCTGGAGCCGTCCTGGCGCGCGACCCACTGCACCGGGAAGCGCAGCGCTTCGCCCGTGGCCTGTGCGACCGGCAGTTGCTCGAGGACATCGAGCAACGGCTCGCCCGCGTACCACGGCATGCGCTCGCTCGCGGCCACGATGTTGTCGCCCTTGAGCGCCGAGACCGGCACGAAGCGCACGTCGGCAAGGCCCAGCTGGCGCGCGAGCGCGACGTAGGCGTCGCGGATCAGGTCGAAGGTCGCTTCGCTGTAGTCGACCAGATCCATCTTGTTGATCGCAACGATCACGTGTTGCAGACCGAGCAGCTTGACGATGGCGCTGTGGCGCTTGGTTTGCGGCAGCAGTTGCGTGACGCCGTTCTCGACCGTCACGCGCGTGGGGTCGATCAGGATGATCGCGGCGTGCGCCGTGGAAGCGCCCGTCACCATGTTGCGCGTGTACTGCTCGTGGCCCGGCGTGTCGGCGATGATGAACTTGCGCTTCGCCGTGGCGAAGTAGCGGTAGGCCACGTCGATCGTGATGCCCTGCTCGCGCTCGGCTTCGAGGCCGTCCGTCAGGAGCGACAGGTCGATCTCGTCGCCCACGGTGCGCTTGTTCTTCGCGCGCGAAAGCGCCGAGAGCTGGTCGCTCAAAACAGCCTTGCTGTCGTACAGCAGGCGGCCGATCAGCGTGCTCTTGCCGTCGTCCACGCTGCCCGCCGTGATGAAGCGCAGCACGCCGAGGTCTTCAGGTTGGTGCGTCGTAACCATGTCTAATCTTTCCTCTGCGTGCTCTTTAGAAATAACCTTGCTTCTTGCGCTGTTCCATCGCGGCTTCCGACGCCTGGTCGTCCATGCGCGT
>DATBXG010000791.1:0-4116 GCA_036514415.1 Paraburkholderia sp. | reverse complement strand
CAGCGGCCGGAGCGGCCTTCGGTGCGCCAGCACCGAGCACGTCCTGCTTCGTGATACGGCCGTCACGGCCCGTGCCGGCGACGTCGCCGCCCGCCAGGCCCTTCTCCGCCATCAGCTTGGTCGCTGCGGGCGAGGCCACGGTGCTGCTTGCCGTCGATGCGGCAGCGGCGGCTGCAGGAGCAGCGGCGGGTGCAGCTGCCGGAGCGGCGGCGGCTGCGGGAGCGGCAGCGGCGCCAGCCTTGGCTTCCGTGTCGATCTTCGCGATCAATTGTTCGCTCGTGACGGTCGAACCGTCGCCCACGAGGATCTCGGCCAGCACGCCGGCAGCCGGCGCGGGCACTTCGAGCACGACCTTATCGGTTTCGATCTCGATGACGACTTCGTCCTGGGCAACAGCTTCGCCCGGCTTCTTCTTCCACTGCAGCATCGTGCCTTCCGACACCGACTCCGAAAACTGCGGGACCTTGACTTCTACGATAGCCATGTGATTTTCCTGAATACTTTATCGGGGACATCCCCGCTATGACGAACCGGTCGCGCACATGAGCGCGGGAAAGCGCGAGGCTTTCCCGGTTCGGTTGCTCTAGTGCTTACTTCGCGACCTGCGCGCCCTTCAGGCGGCCGAATGCACCTTCGATCAGCGACTTTTGCTGCTCGTAGTGCTTCGCGTAGTAGCCGACGGCCGGCGAGGCGGAAGCAGGACGGCCGCTGTACGCGAGCTTCATGCCTTCCTTCATGCCTTCCTTCAGGTGGTGCTCGATGTAGAACCACGGGCCCTGATTCTGCGGCTCGTCCTGCACCCAGACCACTTCGGTCGCGTTGTCGTACTTCTTCAGCTCCGCTTCGAACTGCTTGTGCGCGAACGGATAGAGCTGCTCGATACGGATGATCGCGACGTCGTTCGCCTTCGATTCGCGGCGATGCGCGACGAGGTCGAAGTACACGCGGCCCGAGCAGGCCACCACGCGCTTGACCTTCTTCGCGTCGATGGACTCGTCCACTTCGCCGATGACCGGCTGGAACGTGCCCTTCGCGAGTTCGGACAGGTCCGAGACGGCTTCCTTGTGACGCAGCAGCGACTTCGGCGTGAAGATGATGAGCGGCTTGCGGAACAGGCGGATCATCTGGCGGCGCAGCACGTGGAAGATCTGAGCCGGCGTGGTCGGCTGAACGACCTGCATGTTGTGCTCGGCGCACAGCTGCAGGAAACGTTCGATACGCGCCGACGAGTGCTCCGGACCCTGGCCTTCATAGCCGTGCGGCAGCAGCATCGTGAGACCCGAAACGCGGCCCCACTTCACTTCGCCCGACGAGATGAACTGGTCGATCACGACCTGCGCACCGTTGACGAAGTCGCCGAACTGGCCTTCCCACGCGACGAGCGTGTTCGGCTCGGCGGTCGAGTAGCCGTATTCGAAGCCCAGCACGGCCTCTTCCGACAGCACCGAGTCGATCACCGTGAACTGCGCCTGGTTCTCGCCGATGTTCTGCAGCGGGATGTACGTGCCGTCGTTCCAGCGCTCGCGGTTCTGGTCGTGCAGAACGGCGTGGCGGTGCGTGAACGTGCCGCGGCCCGAGTCCTGGCCCGTCAGGCGGACTGCGTAGCCCGAAGCGACCAGCGATGCGAACGCGAGGTGTTCGCCCATGCCCCAGTCGAGCTTCGCTTCGCCCTTGCCCATCGCGCGGCGGTCGTTGATGACGCGCTCGACCAGCGGGTGAACCTTGAAGTTCTCGGGGATCGTGGTGATGCGCTCAGCCAGACGCTTGAGTTCGGCGAGCGGCACTGCGGTATCCGCGGCGTCGGTCCACTTGCGGTTCAGGAACGGGACCCAGTCCACGGCGTACTTGCTCTTGTAGTTCGAGAGCACGGGGTCGACCGTGTGGTGGCCTTCGTCCATCGCGGAGCGGTAGGCCTTGATGAAATTGTCGCCGTCTTCCGCCGTGATGACGCCCTGCTGCACGAGCTTCTCGGCGTACAGCGCACGGGTGCCCGGGTGCTTCGCGATCGTCTTGTACATCAGCGGCTGCGTGACCGCCGGGGTGTCCTGCTCGTTGTGGCCGAGCTTGCGGAAGCAGATGATGTCGACCACGACATCCTTGTGGAACTGCATGCGGAAATCGACCGCGAGCTGGATAGCCAGCACGACCGCTTCCGGATCGTCGCCGTTCACGTGCAGCACCGGCGCTTCGATCATCTTGACCACGTCGGTGCAGTAGAGCGTCGAACGCGCGTCGCGCGGGTCCGAGGTCGTGAAGCCGATCTGGTTGTTGATGACGATGTGCAGCGTGCCGTGCGTGCCGTAACCGCGCGTTTGCGCGAGGTTCAGCGTTTCCATCACGACGCCCTGGCCTGCGAAGGCCGCGTCGCCGTGGATCTGCACCGGCAGAACCTGCAGGCCGTCCGCGTCGCCGCGGCGGTCCATACGGGCCTTCGCCGAACCTTCGACCACCGGGTTGACGATTTCGAGGTGCGACGGGTTGAACGCGAGCGACAGGTGGACCGGACCGCCTTCGGTCGCGACGTCCGACGAGAAGCCCTTGTGGTACTTCACGTCGCCGGCCGGCAGGTCGTCGACGTGCTTGCCTTCGAATTCGGCGAACAGGTCAGCCGGCATCTTGCCGAGCGTGTTGACCAGCACGTTCAGACGGCCACGGTGAGCCATGCCGATGACGATTTCCTGCACGCCCTTCGCGCCTGCGTGACGGACGGTTTCGTCCATCGCGGCGATGAAGGACTCGCCGCCTTCGAGCGAGAAGCGCTTCTGGCCGACGTACTTGGTGTGCAGGAAGCGCTCGAGGCCTTCGGCGGCCGTCAGGCGCTGCAGGATGTGCTTCTTTTTTTCAGCCGTGAAGCTGGGCGTCGAGCGGATCGACTCGAGGCGCTCCTTCCACCAGCGCTTCTGTTCAGGATCGCTGATGTACATGTATTCCGCGCCGATCGTACCGCAGTACGTGTCGCGCAGCGCCTTGACGATCTCGCGCAGCGACGCGCGCTCGAACCCGAAATACAGGTTCGTTGCGCTGAACGTCTGGTCCATGTCGGCTTCGGTGAAGTCGTAGAACGCAGGCTCGAGTTCGGGAATGTTCGGACGTTCGCGGCGCTTGAGCGGATCGAGGTTGGCCCATTGCGAGCCGAGGAATCGATAAGCGCCAATCAGGGACTGAACGTAGACCTGCTTGCGCGCCGTGGCGAGATCTTCGCCGCCGCCACGCTGGACGAATGCGTTGGCCTTGGCACGCTGGGCGAACGACTCGACGATCGGCCCGTGGGCGACGTCGCTGTCGGCAGAACCGGTCGACGACGGCACGTTTTGCAGTGCGTCGAAGTATTCGCGCCAGGTGTCCGGAACGGACGCAGGGTTGTCAAGATATGCTTCGTATAGCTCTTCGACATACGGAGCATTGCCGCCGAACAAATAGGAGTTCAGCTGGAATTGCTTCATCGTTTCCGACATTTACGCTCACCTTTCTTCGAGTTTCTCGAGAAATAGCGGGTTACTCAACCTTCCGCGCCACGGCCTGACCGTTTAGCGGATTGCGAATCAAGTCTGCTTGGAAGGACCTAAATCATGCATCCGCGGAGTATAGCGCATATGCGCATCTCTCCACAGGATGCAATGCGACCGAACACCGCGTGGGAAGCCTTTTTACATGGGCTTTTGCGGCGTTCGCAACGCTCTCTTCCTGCACCGCAATGCAATCCCCGCCAGACGCAAAAAAGCCGCCCGTGAAGCGGCGGCTTTTCTGTGAGTCTGTTTGCATTGCGGTGCGGAAAAAAGCGACGACTGCAAATTACTCGGCAGCGCCTTCGCGGCTGGCGCGGCGACGCTCGTGCTCTTTCAGATGGCGCTTGCGCAGACGGATCGACTGCGGCGTGACTTCCACGAGCTCGTCGTCGTCGATGAATTCCACGGCGTATTCGAGCGACATCTGGATCGGCGGCACGAGGCGCACGGCTTCGTCGGTGCCCGAGGCGCGCACGTTGGTGAGCTGCTTGCCCTTGATCGGGTTCACGACGAGGTCGTTGTCGCGGCTGTGGATGCCGATGATCATGCCTTCGTACAGCGCGTCGCCCGGCTTCACGAACATGCGGCCGCGGTCCTGCAGCTTCCACAG
>DATBXG010000790.1:0-13295 GCA_036514415.1 Paraburkholderia sp. | reverse complement strand
GAACGTGCTCTTCAACATCGGCCGCGCCGTGGGCGGCTTCGGGCCGCTCGCCGTAGGCGCGCTGGCCGCGCGCTATTCCTTCACGGTGGCGCTCGGCATGCTCGCCGCGATCTATCTGCTCGACATCCTCGCCACGCTCTTCCTGATTCCCGAACGGCGCGGCGCGGCGCTCGAATGAGCACCGCTCATCCGTAGGACGAAACCGCAAAGCGCGCGTCGCTGCTTCATCAGCCGCGCGAATTCCCGGTATCAGTCTTTGACCCACGTGGACGTGAACGGCACGAGGTGTACACTAATCGGCCCCGCTGGAGCGCTCGCGCCGCGTTGTGTGCGTTTGCGCCGTGTCGTTCAGTCGATTCGTCCGCCGTTTCGTCTACTGCTGGGTTCGCTGCCTTGCCCCCGGACCCCACGCCTTCGAAATCTTGCGCGGCGCCGCGTGCTGGCGGGCTTACTAAGATAAAACATTCTCTCTCACGTCTCTCACGTCCAGGCAGGCCTGAAAAATGGATGAACAACTGAAGCAAAGCGCGCTCGCGTATCACCAGAATCCGAAGCCCGGCAAGATCTCGGTCACGCCGACCAAACCGCTCTCGAACCAGCTCGATCTTTCGCTCGCCTACTCGCCCGGCGTTGCAGCCGCATGCGAGGCGATTCACGCCGACCCGCTCGACGCGCAGAAGTACACCTCGCGCGCCAACCTCGTCGGCGTCGTGACCAACGGCACGGCCGTGCTCGGCCTCGGCAACATCGGACCGCTCGCCGCGAAGCCGGTGATGGAAGGCAAGGGCTGCCTCTTCAAGAAGTTCGCAGGCATCGATGTGTTCGACATCGAGCTCGACGAACTGGACCCGGACAAGCTCGTCGATGCCATCGCCATGCTCGAGCCCACGCTCGGCGGCATCAACCTCGAAGACATCAAGGCGCCCGAGTGCTTCTACATCGAGCAGAAGCTGCGCGAGCGCATGAAGATCCCCGTCTTCCACGACGACCAGCACGGCACGGCCATCATCGCCTCGGCGGCGATCCTCAACGGCCTGAAGGTCGTGGGCAAGGATCTCGGCAGCGTGAAGCTCGTGTGCTCGGGCGCGGGCGCGGCGGCCATTGCGTGTCTGGATCTGCTCGTGAAGCTGGGCCTCAAGAAGGAGAACATCCTCGTCGCCGACTCGAAGGGCGTGATCTACGAAGGCCGCGGCAATCTCGATCCGTCGAAGGCGCGCTATGCGGCGAACACCGAGGCGCGCACGCTCGGCGACGCCATCAAGGCCGCCGACGTGTTCCTCGGCTGCTCGAGCGCCGGTGTGCTCAAGCCCGAGATGGTCAAGGAGATGGGCGACAGGCCGCTGATCCTCGCGCTCGCCAATCCGGAGCCGGAAATCCGCCCGGAAGAGGCGAAGAAGGTGCGCCCGGACGCGATCATCGCCACGGGCCGTTCGGATTATCCGAACCAGGTCAACAACGTGCTGTGCTTCCCGTTCATCTTCCGCGGCGCACTGGACGTGGGCGCGACGACCATCACGGAAGAGATGAAGCTCGCGTGCGTGCGCGCGATCGCGGAACTCGCCGAGGAAACCGACCAGGGCGACGAAGTGGCGAAGGCCTATGAAGGCCACACGCTCGAATTCGGCCCGGAATACCTGATTCCGAAGCCTTTCGACCCGCGCCTCATCATCAAGATCGCGCCGGCCGTGGCGCAGGCCGCGATGGATTCGGGCGTGGCGACGCGTCCGATCCAGGACATGGACGCCTACCGCGAGCAGCTTGGCGCGACGGTCTACCGCTCGGGCATGGTGATGCGCCCGGTGTTCGCGGCGGCGAAGGCCAACTGCGCGCGCATCGTGTTCGCCGAGGGCGAGGACGAGCGCGTGCTGCGCGCCGCGCAGTTCGTGCTGACCGAGAAGATCGCGAAGCCGATCATCGTGGGCCGTCCGTCGGTCGTGGAAATGCGTCTGAAGAAGATGGGCTCGAAGCTGCGCCCGGGCGCCGACTTCGAGATCGTCAATCCGGAAGACGATCCGCGCTTCCAGAAGAGCTGGCAGGCGTACCACGAACTCGGCGCGCGCCAGGGCATCACGCCCGACGTCGCGAAGGCCTCGATGCGCAAGTTCAATACGCTGATCGGCGCGATTCTCGTGCATCTCGGCGATGCGGACGGCATGATCTGCGGCCTGCTCAACAGCTTCGACTATCACCTGAAGTTCGTCGAACAGGTGTTCGGCAAGGCTAAGGAGGCCGAGAACTACGCGGCGATGAACCTGCTGATGCTGCCGGGCCGCAATATCTTCATCAGCGACACCTACGTGAACGAAGTGCCGAGCGCCGGGCAGATCGCCGACATGACGATCCTCGCCGCGCGCGAGATCGAGAAGTTCGGCATCACGCCCAAGGTCGCGCTGCTTTCGAGTTCGAACTTCGGCAGTGTGCGTTCGGCGACCTCGGAACGCATGCAGGCTGCGCGCGAGCTGATCGCCGGGCGTGCTCCGCAACTCGAAGTGGATGGCGAAATGCACGGCGACGCGGCGCTCTCCGAGCTGATCCGCAAGCAGGCGTTCCCGGGCACGACGCTCGCCGGCGAAGCGAACCTGCTGATCATGCCGAACGTGGAAGCGGCCAACATCGCGTACAACCTGCTGAAGGTGATTGGCGGCGAAGGCGTGACGGTGGGTCCGTTCCTGCTGGGCGCGTCGAAGCCGGTGCACATCCTCACGCCGGCGGCGACGGTGCGACGCATCATCAACATGACGGCGGTGGCTTCGGCTAACGCCACGGTCTCGAAGGCAGCGACGAAGTAATTGCGCTTTCGCTGATCGCCTGATGTGAAAAGGGCGCTCCGTGTTGCACGGAGCGCCCTTTGTTTTTACAGCCTCAAGAAAGCCTCAAGCCGCGTGCCGCGCCGTGCCGTTTTCCGGCGAGCGCCACTTCGCGAGCAGCGTGGCCCACTTCGCGCGCGTGGCCTTGAGGTTGTTCTCCTTGATATGACCGTAGCCGCGAATCGCATCGGGCAGGTTCGCGAGTTCCACCGCCAACGGCAGATTCGCCTCGCTCAGTCCACCCATCACTTCGCGCATCAGCGTCTCGTATTCGCCGATCAACGCGCGCTCATGACGGCGTTCCTCCGTGCGGCCGAACGGATCGAGCGCCGTGCCGCGCAGGAACCTGAGCTTCGCGAGTAGACGCATGGCCGTGAGCATGCGCGGGCCGTACTGCTTCTTCACGAGATGCCCCTTGTCGTCGTGCTTCGCGAGCGAGGGCGGCGCGAGATGGAAGTTGACCTTCCAGTCGCCTTCGAAGCTCGCCTTGATCTTCTCGATGAACGCCGGGTCTGCGTAGAGGCGTGCGACTTCGTACTCGTCCTTGTACGCCATCAGCTTGTGCAGGTTCTTCGCCACGGCTTCGGTGAGCGCAGTCTGGCCATCCACGTGTTCGAGCTTCGCTTCGGCCTGCCGCACGCCTTCGACGAACGCGCGATAGCGCCGCGCATATGCCTCGCTCTGGTACGCGGCGAGATACTGCGCGCGCTTTTCGATGAGCGCGTCGAGCGCCTTGGGCGTGTGCAGCGAGACGATCTTCGCGCCGGCGGCGTCCGCGTTCTGGTCCAGAACCGGCTTTCTCACGAGCTGATCCACCGCCGCGCGGTCATGCGCCACGCGGCGGCCCCACTCGAACGCCGCAAGGTTCTTCTCGACCTGCACCGCATTCAGCTCGATCGCGCGCACGAGCGACTCGTGCGTGAGCGGCAGCCAACCCTTTTGCCACGCGTAGCCAAGCACGAACGGGTTCGTGTAGATCGCGTCGCCGAGCAGCGCGAGCGCGTAGCGGTTCGCATCGACGGTCGCGACGTTGTCCGTGCCCGCCGCCGCACGCACGTCGGCTTCGGTGCTGGAGCCCGGGAACTGCCACTGCGGGTTCTTGATGAATTCCGCGGTCGGCGTGGGCGCGCTGTTGAGCACCACGTGCGTCATGCCTTCCTGTATGCGCGAGACGCAGTCGTCGCCGGCGGTCACGATGGCGTCGCAGCCGATCACGAGGCTCGCTTCGCCCATGGCGATACGCGTGGCGTGAATGTCGTCGGGGCGGTTGGCGATCTGCACGTGGCTCATCACCGCGCCGCCCTTTTGCGCGAGGCCGGTCACGTCGAGGACGGTCACGCCCTTGGCTTCGAGGTGCGCGGCCATGCCGAGCAGCGCGCCGATCGTCACGACGCCGGTGCCGCCCACACCCGTCACGAGCACGCCATAGGGGCGGTCGATGGCGGGCACGTCAGGCGTCGGCACGGCCGGCATCGCCTCGTTCGCCACGCTGCTCGTCTTCGGCTTGCGCAGCTGGCCGCCTTCCACGGTCACGAAGCTCGGGCAGAAGCCCTTCAGGCACGAGTAGTCCTTGTTGCAGGTGGACTGGTTGATCTGGCGCTTCGTGCCGTATTCCGTATCGAGCGGCTCGACGCTCAGGCAATTCGATTGCACCGAGCAATCGCCGCAGCCTTCGCACACGGCCTCGTTGATGACGACGCGCCTTGCCGGGTCCGGATACGTGCCGCGCTTGCGGCGGCGGCGCTTCTCGGTCGCGCAGGTCTGGTCGTAGATCAGGATCGTCGTGCCGGGAATCTCGCGCAGCTCGCGCTGGATCGCGTCGAGCTGGTCGCGGTGGTGGATCGTCACGCCCGGCGCCAGCGTGGTCACACCTTGATACTTCTCGGGTTCGTCGGTGACGATCACGATCTTTGCCGCGCCTTCGGATGCGACCTGATGCGTGATCTGCGGCACGGTGAGCGTGCCGTCGACAGGCTGGCCGCCCGTCATCGCTACGGCGTCGTTATAGAGAATCTTGTACGTGATATTCGCCTTCGAGGCGATCGCCGCACGAATGGCGAGCAGGCCTGAGTGGAAGTAGGTGCCGTCGCCGAGGTTGGCGAACACGTGCCTGTCGTTCGTGAACGGCGCCTGGCCGACCCACGCCACGCCTTCTCCGCCCATCTGGCTGAACGTGCTCGTGCTGCGGTCCATCCACACGGTCATGTAGTGGCAGCCGATGCCGGCCATGGCGCGCGAGCCCTCGGGCACGTTGGTCGACGTGTTGTGCGGGCAGCCGGAGCAGAACCACGGCTTGCGTTCGACCTGCACGCGCGGCTTCGCGAGCGCTTTTTCCTTCGCCTCGATCACGGCCATGCGTGCGGCGATGCGCGCACGCACGTCTGAAGGCAGTTCGAACTTGTCGAGCCGCGTGGAAATGGCCTTGGCGATGATCGCCGGCGAGAGCTCGTAGTGCGCGGGCAGGAGCCAGTTGCCCATCGGCACCGACCATTCGCCGCCGGCGCCATCCTTCTCGTCGAACTTGCCGAACACGCGCGGACGCTGCGCGTCGGGCCAGTTGTACAGCTCTTCCTTGATCGCGTATTCGAGGATCTGGCGCTTCTCCTCGACCACGAGAATCTCTTCGAGCCCGCGTGCGAACGCGTGTGCACCCTGCGCTTCGAGCGGCCACACGCAGCCCACCTTGTAGAGCCGGATGCCGATGCGCGAGCAGGTTTCGTCGTCGAGGCCGAGATCGGTGAGCGCCTGGCGCACGTCGAGATAGGCCTTGCCGCCCGTGATGATGCCGAAGCGCGCATGCGGCGAATCGATCTCGACGCGGTCGAGCTTGTTGGCGCGCACATAGGCGAGCCCCGCATACCACTTGTAGTCGAGCAGACGCGCTTCCTGCACGAGCGGTGGATCGGGCCAGCGGATGTTCAGGCCGCCTTCGGGCATCGCGAAGTCTTCGGGCAGGATGATGCTCGTGCGATGCGGATCGATCTCCACCGAAGCCGACGATTCGACCACGTCGGTCACGCACTTCATCGCGACCCAAAGGCCCGAGTAGCGGCTCATCGCCCAGCCGTGCAGGCCGAAGTCGAGATATTCCTGCACGTTCGAAGGAAACAGCACCGGCAGGCCGCAGGCCTTGAAGATGTGCTCCGACTGGTGCGCGAGCGTGGAGGACTTGGCGGCATGGTCGTCGCCGGCCAGCACGAGCACGCCGCCGTGAGGCGAGGAGCCCGCCGAGTTGCCGTGCTTGAAGACGTCGCCGCTGCGGTCGACGCCGGGGCCCTTGCCATACCACATCGAAAACACGCCGTCGTATTTCGCGGACGGGTACAGGTTGACCTGCTGCGAGCCCCAGACAGCGGTCGCGGCGAGGTCTTCGTTGACGCCGGGCTGAAATACGATTTGATGCGCGGCGAGATGCTGCTTCGCCTTCCAGAGGGACTGATCGAGACCGCCGAGAGGCGAGCCGCGATAGCCGGAGATGAACCCCGCGGTATTGAGACCGGCGGCCTTGTCGCGTTCCTGCTGCAGCATCGGCAGGCGGACCAGCGCCTGGATGCCGCTCATGTACGCGCGGCCGCGTTCGAGGGTGTATTTATCGTCGAGCGTGACGGAAGCGAGTGCGGCTTCGAGCGAAGCGCGCTGACCTGCGTCTAGCGGGGCATTCATTATGTGTCTTCCTCCATCCAACCAATCCGTTGTGGGATCGCCAGAACTTCAGGGCCTCGGCATCTTGTGAATGCGTTGGCCGGGGTCGCCATATTGGCTTCTTTCGTTCGATAGTAGCACTCGGATAAACCCGCCGCCTTGAGGCTCGGAGCGGCTCGGAGCGGCGCGCCGCATTGCGCTGCATGATTTGGGCCTGCGTCAGCGTGTCGCGAAAGGCTCCCGAAACCCGCGTGTAACAAAGGATGTGTCGGATTCTTCTGAGGAGTAACAACGTGTAAAACTTGCACGGGCAAGGAACCGGTCTTGAATATCCTGTCTAACTCCCTCACCTGTGCGAACCGCGCAGCGCCCCTCGTAGTGATCGATTGTTAAAGGGGGCGCTATCGCAACAGGCAGTCTGAAAAAAGGAGTACAGCATGAATAATCGACATATCCAGACCTTCCTGACGGTCTCGGCCGCGTTCTTTGCCATGAGCGCGCCGCTGCATTCGAACGCCAGCCCGAAAGGCGGCGCGAATGTGGCGACCCGCTGCGCCCAGTACACGCTGAGCGCGAAGGCGCAGACGAACGCCATGCCGGCCGTCAAAGCCGAGCGCAAATCCTGATGCCGCGCTGATCCGCGCAGCATTTCATTCACCCGAATCCGGCGCCGGGGTGTGCGGCGACGGATTCAAAAGAAAAAAGGGCGAAGATCGCGTGATCTTCGCCCTTTTTGTTTTCCGTTAGCCGGAGTTGTCGGCTGGCCCGTGTCAGGCCTTGTCCTGCACCACGCCGCGGCGGATCTGGTCGAGCTCGATCGACTCGAACAGCGCCTTGAAGTTGCCTTCGCCGAAGCCCTGGTTGCCCTTGCGCTGGATGATCTCGAAGAAAATCGGGCCGATCTGGTTCTCCGTGAAGATTTGCAGCAGCAGGTCTTCGGGCATGCCGTCGATCAGGATCTTGCGCTTCTTCAGTTCGTCGAGCGGCTCGCCGTGGTTCGGGATGCGGCGGTTCACGAGCTCGTAGTAGGTGTCGATCGTGTCGAGCAGCGCGATCTCTTTTGCGCGCAGGCCATCCACGGTGCGGTAGATGTCGTTGGTGCCGAGCGCGATGTGCTGGATGCCCTCGCCGTGATAGGCGTCGAGGTATTCCTGGATCTGGCCAGCAGTCTCGCCGCCTTCCTCGTTGATCGGAATGCGGATCTTGCCGCAGGGCGACGTCATCGCCTTCGACTTCACGCCCGTCACCTTGCCCTCGATGTCGAAGTAGCGGATTTCGCGGAAGTTGAAGAGGCGTTCGTAGAACTCGGCCCACTCGTTCATGCGCCCGCGGTGGACGTTGTGCGTGAGGTGGTCGATATAGGTGAGGCCGTGTCCAACCGGGTACTGGTCGGCGCCCGCAATCGGCTCGAAGTCGACGTCATAGATGCTGATGTCGCCGATGCTGCCCGGCGCCGCGCCGTTCTTGCCGCGCCAGCGGTCGACGAAATAGATCAACGAATCGCCAATGCCCTTGATGGCCGGGATGTTCAGCTCCATCGGGCCGGTCTTGTTGTCGAAGCCCCATGCGCCAAGCTCGAGCGCGTGCTTGTAGGCCTTGGCGGCGTCCTGCACCCGGAACGCGATCGCGCAGATCGACGGGCCATGCAGGCGCGCGAAACGCTGCGCGAACGAATCGGGTTCGCCGTTGACGATGAAGTTGATGTCGCCCTGGCGGTAGAGCGTGACGTCCTTGTGGCGATGGCGCGCAATGGCCGTGAAGCCCATGCGTTCGAACAGCTTGCCGAGCGCCTTGGGGTCCGGCGCGGTGTATTCGATGAACTCGAAGCCGTCGGTGCCGACGGGGTTCTCCCAGGTGGGGACCTGCATGGTTGTCTCCTGACATAGATCAGATTTCGTGTCGAAAAGTGTAGACCGCCGTATTGGGAGAAAACTTGCGAGTTGGGGCGCGTTGTCATCAATATGCGCTATAAATTGCCTTGAACGAATGACGATAAGGCAGAAAATGGCAAGCATCGAATTGGACGCGATCGACAGGCGCATTCTGGCGATCCTTCAGGAGAATGGCCGCCTCTCCAACCAGGAGATCGCGGAGCGCGTGAATCTCTCGCCGAGCCCGTGTCTGCGGCGTATCCGGCGGCTGGAGGAAAGCGGTGTGATACGCGGCTATGTGGCGCTGCTCGATGCGCAGAAGCTGGGGCTCGACCTGCTCGCCTATGTGAACGTGCGGCTCGAAAAGCGTGGGCCCACGGCGGCGGGGCGCGAGGGCGTGACGCACGCCGAGCTGTTTCGCGCGGCGGTGCAGACCTGGCCGGAGGTGGTGGCCTGCCACGCCATGACGGGCGACATGGATTTCCTGCTGCGCGTGCAGGTCGAGGACATGGCGCATTTCTCGCGCTTCGTGCAGAACCAGTTGCTGCACCATCCGTCGGTGATCGACGTGCGATCCAGCTTTTCGCTCGACACCTTCAAGGAAACGACGGCGTTGCCGATTCGCTGACCGCGTGCCGCGCAGACGCAAAAAAAGCGGCCGAGGCCGCTTTTTCTAGTGCATCAATCTGTCCCGAGGGGCAGGAGTCAAGCCGCGACAGCTTGCGGCAGGATCGTCTCGATCAGCTTGCTGGCCTGGCGCGCTTGACGCTTGAGCGCGTAGTCGAACACAGCGGCTTGCTCCTGGAGCATTTCCGCGATGATGCTGCTCTGGTCGGCCGGCTCGAGCGAGAGGTACGCGTCGGCTTCGCCGTAGGCGTACTCGATCTTCATGCCCGACTTCTTCGCGATGTGCATCATCGTCGAGTTGCGCGACAGGCAGTGCATGTAGAGCGTCGTGACGTGCGTGTTGCGGCTGCGGATGGCGGCGCGCTCGAACAGCTTCGAGCCGATACCCTGACCGCGTGCGCTTTCCAGCACGGACACGCCGAACTCGGCGGTGCGGCCGTTGCCGTCCGCCGGCAGATAGGCCAGATGGCCGACGCCGACCATTCGCAGCTGGTAGTCGAACACGCCGAACACGGTGTCGCGCGTGAAGTCCATCGAGCGCACGTACTTTTCGATCACGTGGTCCGGAGCGGCCTGGCCGAAGCGCAGCAGGCGGTCGTCACTGTCGAGCGCGAGGAAGTGCGCGAGCAGGCGATCGCGGTCTGCGGAAGTGAGTACTCGCACCATGACGGGCGCATGACCGGACGTCAGCGGGCGAACGGACGCCAGGATCGGCTCGTTGGCTTGGGTCGAAAGCAGGGTCATGATGGGTTCTCCTTAAAATGCGTACGGCATGATGCAGTGCAAAACGCATTCTAGCGGAAACCCTGGGTGCGCTCTAGGGAAAACCCGGAGTGTAAATTTGAGTGTTGCGCCTAATTAATAAAACTATAGATGCAAGTATTTGATTCTTAACGTGTATTCATGGCGGGTAGTTTGACGGGTCAACTGTTGTCGCGATACATCATGTCGCATCGCAGCAATCTGGCCCGAAAATTTTGCTCGCTCAGGCGCCCTTCAGACCATGATCGACCACGGCGATCACCTGCTCCGCGAAATCGCGATAGCCCATGCGGCCGCCCGGTTTGAGCCACGTAAACGTCCAGTTGATCATGCCGAACACCATCATCGTCAGCGCAGTCTGGTTTTCGGCCGTCACGTGACCCGGGTAAGCGCGCGCAAGCTGGCGCGTAAAGGCGGCGACCACGTCGCGCTGGCGGTTCAGGACGATCTCGCGCTGGGCGTCCACGAGATATTTGACATCGTTCAGGAGCGCCACGTGGCGGCTGTGCGAGGTTTCGTACTCCACCAGGAAGGCGCGGATCAGCTCCGCGAAGCTCTCGCGCTCGTCGAGACCGCGCCGCTGGCTCGCGCCCTCCACCTCCGCGATGATCAGCATCAGCCGCTTCGTGTAGCGGTCGAGCAGGTCGAAGAGGATCGCTTCCTTGCTTTCGTAGTAGTGGTAAAGCCGCGCCTTCGAGGTGCCGCTCGCGGCCGCGAGGTCGGCCATCGAGGTGCTCGGATAGCTCGTCTGTGCGAACTTGGCGGCGGCGAGTTCGAGGATCTGGTCGCGTTGGGTTTCGTGGTCGGGCGCTCGGGTGCGTGCCATGGTGATTCAGCGGGGGAGGGAAAGGTGCGCAGCGGTTTGCGGAAGGGGCGGGCGTGCAGCGCGCGCGGCGGCTGCGAGCGGGGCGCACGCTGCGCACATGTCGTCGCGCAGGCGCAGTTCGTCGGCTGCGGCCAGTTCGCGCAGGCGCCACAGAATGACCGGTTCGGCGACCGTGAAGCCCGCGCCGCCACGGGTGAGCGCCGCGCCGAGCGCATCGCTGGCGAACCATGAGGTGCCGGACGGACGTGCCTCCTGGGCGTCGAGCACGTCGAGTATCAATGCGTCGAAGTCGCTCCACGTGCCGCTCGTGAATGTGTTGTCGCGCCAACGGCGCGTGTCGCCATTGGCGAACTTTGCTTCCTGCCACTCGAGCGCGAGGCGCGTGATGCGCAGTACCGAAATCGGCGCGGCGTCGGGCAGCCGCGCCGGGAGGCGGGCTGAGACGTTCGGACCCGAAATTTCATCGGCGGTGAGGCGCACCTCGTTCAGGCGCTGCGGGACGTCGCGCAAGCGGTAGCAGACGCGCCGCAATGCGAGCTGGTGCGCGGCGTCGTGCGTGTGCCAGATCACCACGTGGGCGTCATCGGCCTCGAGGGCCTCGAGCGCCGTGCAGTCGTCGTGTGGCAGCGTGGGCGTTGCGCCGTCCAGGCGCTCCCAGAAGGCGGCGCGTTGCGCCACGCCGGGGTCGCCCGTTTCGTCGATGTCGCGTAGCGGACCTACCGTCAGGTCGTCGCGCAGGGCGATCACGCGGTCCGGGCGATCGGCCGCCTTGCGGCCTTCGTCTTCGACTGCCTGGCGTAGCGCCGCCGCTGCCGGCTCGCCGTAAATGAGGTGAATCGTGGTCATCGACAACTCGTTGCGTTCGCGACGAACGCCTGTAAGCCCGCAAGCGCGCAAAAGTCAAAAGGAGCCGCCCGCAGGTGTGCAGCGCTGCGCTGCAACACCGACGGGCGGCCCCTAGTGTAAGCGGATCGCCTGTAGGCCGAAAGCGTGCTGTTGCTCTAACGCCTTAACGTTCGTCGAAGCTCACGACGACCTTGTCGCTCACCGGATGGCACTGGCAAGTGAGCACGAAGCCGTCCTTCACTTCCTGCTCCTCGAGCGTGTAGTTCTTGTCCATCTTCACCTCGCCTTCCAGCACCTTGGCGCGGCAGGTGCAGCACACGCCGCCCTTGCAGGCGTACGGCAGCGCGAGGCCGGCCTTCAGGCCGACGTCGAGCAGGCTCACGCCTTCGTACGGCAGGCGCATCTTGCGCTTCTTGCCGTCGATCACGATTTCCAGGTCGGCGGCCGGCGTGTTTTCGGTGATCTCGACGTTCGGCACGCCCGCCTGCGGCAGCGGCGAGCCAAAGCGCTCCACGTGAACCTTCTGCGGCGGCACGCCCGCGTCCTTGAACGCGGCTTCGGCGGCGTCCATCATCGGGCCGGGGCCGCAGATGAAGGCTTCGTCGATCTCGTCCGCGGGCAGCAGCGTTTCGAGGAACGCCGCGCACTTGGCCTGGTCGAGCACGCCGTTGAAGAGCTCGACGTCCTGCAGGTCGTCGGAGAGCACGTGGTAGAGCCGGAAGCGGCTCATGTAGCGGTTCTTCAGGTCCTCCAGCTCTTCGGCGAACATGATCGCGTCGACGCTGCGGTTGCCGTACACGAGCGTGAACGCGCTGCGAGGCTCCGTTTCGAGTGTCGTCTTGATGATCGCGAGCACCGGCGTGATGCCCGAGCCGCCCGAGAACGCCACATAGTGCTTGCCGTGTTCGGCGTTCAGGTGCGTGAAGAAGCGGCCGTCGGGCGTCATCACCTCGATCTCGTGGCCCGGCGCGAGCTGCTCGAACGCGAAGTTCGAGAAACGCCCGCCGCGCACGCGCTTGATGCCGATGCGCAGTTCGCCGTCGCGATCGTAGTCGGTCACGCCCACGCAGATCGAGTACGAACGGCGCGTCTCCTCGCCGTCGATGTGGGTCTTGAGCGTGACGAACTGCCCTTGCGTGAAGCGATACGCGTCGCGCAGCCCGGGTGGGACTTCGAAAGCGACAGAGACCGCGTCCGCGGTTTCGGGCCGCACTTCGCGGATGCGCAGCGAATGGAATTGCGGAGTGGCCATATCAGTACGGTTTGAAGTAGTCGAAGGGTTCGCGGCAGTCGATGCAGCGGTAAAGCGCCTTGCACGCGGTCGAGCCGAACTGCGCGAGGCGTTCGGTGTGCTTCGAGCCGCAGTGCGGGCAGGCGGGCGCGGGCAGCTTCGGGATGAACGTGATGGGCTGCTCGCTCGCTTTTGCCGACTGAACCGAGGAGCCGCAGTTGCCCGTGGGAGGCGCGATGCCGTAGGCGCGCAGCTTTTCGCGCGCTTCGTCGGTGATCCAGTCGGTGGTCCACGCGGGCGACAGGGTCGTCGCGATGCGGTACGGCGCGAGTGCGGCGGCGTCGAGCGCGTGCGCGACGTCCTCCGCGATCTGCGACATCGCCGGGCAGCCGGAGTAGGTGGGCGTGATGACCACTTCGATCTGGCCGTCGTCGGCGCGGCGCACGTCGCGCAGGATGCCCAGTTCGCGGATCGACACGACCGGAATTTCCGGATCGGGCACCGATTCCAGCACTTCCCAGGCGCGTTCGAGCGCGTGATCTGCCGCTGCTTGCATCGTGACTTCCTCTATTTCCTGCGGGGAATGCTTACCACCGTGCGCTCGGATGCTGGCGCGCGAGGCTCTGCATCTCGGCCAGCACGAAACCCATGTGCTCCGAGTGCTCACCGTGCTTGCCGCTCGT
>DATBXG010000789.1:0-10525 GCA_036514415.1 Paraburkholderia sp. | reverse complement strand
GAAGATGCGGCGCTAGACGACGAAGGCGAGGAACTCGAGCCGGCGTGAGGCGGACCGCGCGGCGCGCGCGGCCGGCAGGGATACAGAAAAGGGCGGCGGCATGCCATGCATGCCGCCGCCCTTTTTGTGTAAAACGTCCTTGCCCTGCGGCGCTGGTTTGGCGCGCCTCAGCGCGCGAGGCCGAGCCCTTTCAGTACCGCGTTGCCTTCCGTCGTGAGACGGATGCGGGTCGCGCCGGCGTCGTCCTTCACCTGTTCGACGAGCCCCGCTTCCTTGAGCATGGGAATCTCGGGCTTGGCGTGCGCGTCGATCGGCGCGTGCAGCAGCAACAGGAGGGTCGCAAGCTCGTGGTGGCTCAGCAGGCGGCGCAGCAGGGTGCGGCGTGCGGGCTTCGCGGCGGGCGTAGCGGCGCTCGTCGCCGGGTTCTGCGGGTCTTGCTCGTTCACGGGACCTCCTGCGGCGTTCGTTTCTCTTCAGTGAAGCGATGATGCGGACGAAGACTTAAGCGATTCTTAAAACGGCCGGCGAAAATGTGTCACCGCGCTACAGCGCGTAACGTCGCGTAAGCGGATGTAATCGAAGGCCGAAAAGCGGCGCCGAAGGGGTGAAAAGCGGGCGAAAAATGGGGCGTCGCAGAGCAGAAGTTGCCAGCCAACGCCCGCGCCGGCAGCGCAGGAGCCGCCAGTCGTCGAGTCGTCAGGGCGCGCAGGTTTTGCTCGCGCCCTCGATCCACAGGTTCGAAGCGTGGCGCTTGCCGGCGTAGAAGCGGTAGGTCGTCGCGCCGTTGTCGCTGCGGACCTTGATGACGTTCGAATCGCCGAACTCGAGCATCTGGCCTTGCGGCAGCGGCGAACTGGTGAAGCTCGCGCCGTGACGCGACGCTTCCACGGTCAGGCACGAGATCACGTCCTGGACCGACCGTTTGGTTGTGGAATCGATGACTGGCTGGCCAGCATCCGGGTTGCTCTGAAACCATGCGCACGCGCCGAGCGTGAGCGAGAGGGCAAGGGGCACGGCGAGCTTCTTCATATTTCTCACGATCCACGAAATAGCCGATCATTATATCGGGAGCATCTCCCGTGCCACGACGCGGATGCAAAATGCCGCAAAACTGTCACGCGTCGGGCATAGCTGTTGCGGCAGTGCGACGTGCGTACGAAGCCCTACATACCGGCACGCAAGAACGTACGGAGCGAGATAGACTATCTAAGGGGTGCCGTCTGGAAATCTGACGTGACGTCAGGAGAAAACGTATGAACCGCCCATCGGTACGCTTTCCTGTTCGCGCCGCTGGCGCTGGCTCACTCTTCCGGTGGGTCAAGTGGGGGTTCGTCGTCGCGTTTCTGGCCGCCCTCGTCATCCTCGCGCGCATCGTCCAGATCGAAATCGATACCTCGCGCCTGCAGGCGCGCTACCTCTCCGAACTCACGCGCGACATCGGCTTTACGGTCGAAAACGGGCCGAGCCACAGCATCCGCTTTCCGACCACGAACGGGCCGTATGACGTGCGGCTCGGCTACGCGCAATTGCCCACCTTCGAAAACCGGCTCGCGCAACGCGGCTTCGCGATCGCCTCGCAGGCGCGCGATTCGGATCGCATGATCGCGGTGGCCGACGAAGGGCTTTTCCTGCCCTTTGAAGAAAAGGATCAGGCCGGCATCGTGCTGCGCGACGCTTCGGGTGAGACGCTTTTCCATACGCGTTATCCGCAGCGCGCCTACGAGAATTTCGACGCGGTGCCGCCCGTCGTGCGCGATTCGCTGCTCTTCATCGAAGACAAATACCTGCTGGCCCAGGACCAGCCGAACCGCAACCCGGCCATCGACTGGGGGCGCTTTAGCCGCGCGCTCGTCGATCAGGGCGCGCGGCTCGTGAACAGCCATCAGCAGACGCCCGGCGGTAGTACGCTCGCCACGCAGATCGAGAAGTTCCGGCACTCGGCCGGCGGCCGCACCGCCACGCCGCCGGAGAAGCTGCGCCAGATCGCCTCCGCTTCGCTGCGCGCCTATCTGGATGGCCCGCAAACCATGCCCGCGCGCCAGCAGATTCTCGTGCACTACCTGAACTCGGTGCCGCTCGCCGCCAAGCCGGGCGTGGGCGAAGTAAACGGTCTCGGCGACGGCCTTGCCGCCTGGTACGGGCGCGACTTCCGCGAGGTCAATCGCATCCTGCGCGCGCCGCTTTCGCCCGAAACGCTGGACGCACAGGCGCTGGCGTTCCGCCAGGTGCTCTCGCTGCTGATCGCGCAGCGCGCGCCCTCGTATTTCCTGCAAAGGAACAATGAAGGGCTCTCGAAGCTCACCGACAGCTATCTGCGCCTGCTCGGCGCCGGCGGCGTGATCACGCCGGCGCTGCGCGACGCCGCGCTCGCCACGCAGCTCACGCTCGACCGCTCGAAGCCGTCGCAGCGCGCGCCGGTTTCCTTCGTGGAGCGCAAGGCCGTGCTGACGCTGCGCACCCAGCTCATGCAGGCGCTGGGCCTGAAGACGCTTTACGACCTCGACCGCCTCGATCTCACCGCCACGGCCACGCTGGTCGACAGCGTGCAGCGGGCCGTGAGCGAGCGCCTCGCCGATGCCGCGACGAAGGACGGCGCGCGCCAGGCGGGTCTGGTCGGCTTCGAGATGCTGCGCCCGGCCGACGATCCTTCGAAGATCGCCTGGAGCTTCACGCTGTTCGAGCGCAGCAATGGCGAGAACCTCGTGCGCGTGCAGACCGACAGCGTGAACCAGCCATTCGACATCAATTCGGGCGCGCGCCTGAACCTGGGCTCGACGGCGAAGCTGCGCACGCTCGTGACCTATCTGCAGATCGTGAGCGCGCTGCACGACAAGTACGCGGACGACGACGCGAAGTCGCTGCGCGCGATGCTGCCGCAGGTCGATCCGAGCGACGCGCTCACACGCTGGGCGATCGACTATCTGTCGAAGACGTCCGACCGGTCGCTCCATTCGATGCTCGAGGCGGCCGTCGAGCGCAAGTATTCGGCCAGCCCGGGCGAGACGTTCTACACCGGCGGCGGCGCGCAGAGCTTCAACAATTTCGAGTCGAGCGACAATGGACAGATTCTCACGGTGCACCGCGCGTTCCAGCATTCGGTGAATCTCGTGTTCGTGCGGCTCATGCGTGACATCGTCCACTACGAGATGATCCAGACTTCGGGGCCGCCCGCGCAATGGCTCGACGACCCGGCCGTGCGCAACCGCTTTCTCACGCAGTTCGCGGACGGCGAAAGCCAGGTCTACATGAAGCGCTTCTACACGCGCTATGCGGGCAAGAGCAATGACGAGGCGCTCGCGCTTTTGCTGGAGCACACGCGCAAGGGCCCGGCGCGCATCGCCACCGTGCTGCGCAGCGTGAACCCCGGCGGCTCGCAGCCCTGGTTCAACGCACAGATGCGCGCGCAACTCAAGCATACGAAGTTCGAGTGGCTCGACGACGAAGACCTCGCGCACTACTACGAGAAGTACGCGATCGACAAATTCGACCTCAACGATCGCGGCTATATCGCGGGCATTCATCCGCTCGAACTGTGGCTGCTGAATGACTTGCGCGCGCACCCGGATGCGACGCTCGCCCAGGTTCAGCAGGAGAGCCGCGACACGCGCCTCTACACCTACAAGTGGCTCTTCAAGACGAAGTATCACGCCACGCAGAACCGGCGCATTCGCCACATGATCGAGCTACGCGCGTATGACGCGATCGGCAGGTCATGGCGCTCGCTCGGCTATCCGTTCGAAAGCATCACGCCCTCGTTTGGCGCAGCGATCGGCGCGTCGGGCGACCGGCCCGCTGCGCTCGCGCAGCTCATCGGGCTCATCGCCAGCAACGGCGAAAAGCTGCCGACCCACAGCTTCGAGTCGCTCGACTTCGCGCGCGGCACGCCCTACGAGACGCACTTCGTCCATGCGTCCACGCCGCCGCAGCCGCTCGTTTCGCCGGAGATCTCGAAAGTGGTGCGCGAGATGCTGACGTCGGTGGTGGAGGGCGGCACGGCCAAGCGCCTCGCCGAAGGCATGACGCTCCCGGACGGCAAGACGCTGCCCGTCTACGGCAAGACCGGCACCGGCGATCAGCGCTTCAACGTGTACGCTCGGGGTGCCCGGTTGATCGAATCGCGCAAGGTGAACCGGTGCGCGACCTTCGTGTTCGTGATCGGCAACCGCTTCTACGGCACGCTCACCGCGTGGGTGCATGAGCCGTATGCGGCGCGCTACACGTTCACGAGCGCGTTGTCCGTGCAACTGCTGAAGTCGCTCGCGCCGGTGTTGCAACCGCTGCTCGAAGCAAAGTCCGGAGCGGACGGCGATGCGAAACCCGATCCCGTGCACGCGGCGCAGCAGATGACGCTCATCGATCCGCAAACGGGCGAAATGCGCCGCGTGGTGTGGAACGGCAGCACGCTCGAACTGAAGGCGCACTGATCGATATCATCGGGAATACAAAGTAAAACGCGCGCTCGCCAAAAGGCGAAGCGCGCGTTGTTTTTTTAGTCCGTCAATATCCGCTGGGCGGCGGAGGCGGCGATCCCGGGGGCGGCGGCGGCAAGTAGCGCTGCTGCGGCGCTGTCTGGAACTGCTGCTGCGGCGCCTGGAACTGCTGGGGTTGCGACATCGTCATGTTGCCCGGTGCCGGAATGCGGTTGCCCATCGCGTACATGCACTGCAGATAGGCGTAGTCGTAACGGCGCTGCACGTCCCACGCGGAGCCCTGTGCGTTGCCCATGCCGACTGCGCTGCCCGCGAGCAGGCCCGCGCCTGCGCCAATGGCTGCGCCGTGGCCGCCGCCGAACGCTGCGCCCGCCGCTGCGCCGAGCGCCGTGCCGACTACGGCGCTGCCCACGCCGGCGCCGGTCGCCGCCTGGTTCGCCGTGACGCCGCCCACCTGCTGGAAGGCGAACTGGCGGCAGTTGGCGTCGTCGGCGCGGAACTGGTCGAAGGTCTTGCCCGTGCCGGGCAGCGCCATCACGCTCGGCCCCGCGGGGGTCACAGCGCATGCGCCCAGCAGCCCCGCGGTGGCGAGTAGCGCGAGATAGGTGTATTTCATGTGCGGCTCGATTTCATCAAGGTGTCAGTTCGAAGGCGCCAGCTGGGCGGGAACCGCGCGCCAGCCCGACGAGCATTGCTTTACATACGGATAGTAGGTTCTCGAGTCGTCGCAGTAATACCAGGTGTCGCTGTTTGCCTGCTGGGTGTCCGTCTCGCCGCCGGGGGCGTTGACGGGGCCTTGCGGCTGACCCTGCTCGATGTAGTCGGGCGCCGGCGGCGGCTCGACGATGACGGCCGGCGGGCCATAGTAGTAGGGCGCGGGCGCAATCGGGTAGTAATACGGCACCCCGCCGCCGATGAACACGCCGACGTGCGCCGCGTGCGCGGCGCCACTCACGCCGACGAGCGCGGCCACGGCGGCCCCGAGTAACAGTTTCGACCTTCTCACACACGATCTCCGGAAACGGGCGGGCTGGGGCAACGGCGCACGCCAGCCAATTATCGAACGCTATGACATTGGCGGGATCAATGCAATTACGCGATTCGCGCTGATTTTTCGAGTTGTTACAGAACCGCGATGTCAGACGGCGCGCAAGCATGGCCCCCGCACAGAATGGCGCGCTACGGTACGCTTTGCAGCCGATCTTTCACGCATCCGGACGAGGAACGCGCAATCTCGCGCCGTGCGCCGGGCGTCCGGTTGTAAGAATTGGACATCGGCGACACGTTGGTGCCCAGTGCATTCGACTGGCGCAAGCGCTGCGACGTATCAAAAAATCAAAAGGTGATTTCGATTTTTCGATGTAGGCGATTTGTCAGATTGGCATAGACTAACCGCGCCGCATCCAAACCAGTATTCGTGCGGTTCCAAAAAATAATAAGGACTACGACATGAAGAATAAACTGACTTGTCTCGTCGCCACGTCGCTAGTCGCGACTTCGCCAGCGTGGGCCGCGCTCGGCGGCGAACCCAGCTACGCCGGCGTGCGCAACGCGCCCGACGTGCGCGTCATGGTTGCGGGCAAGGCCGCGACCGCACCATACACCGTCAATACCACGACGCTCGCCAACGGCGCCGTGATTCGCGAATACCTCGACGCAAAGGGCGTCGTCTTTGCCGTGTCCTGGCGCGGGCCGCGCGTCGATTCGCTCGAAACGCTGCTAGGCAAGTACTTCCCCACCTGGCAAAAGGCACTCTCCAGTGCCCACTCGGCGCGCGGCGGCGGTTACGGCCCGGTGTCGCTGCACGAGGACGACCTGGTTGTGGAATCAGGCGGCCATATGGGGGCGCTCCGCGGGCGGGCGTGGCTCCCGCATGCGTTGCCTCAAGACGTCAGCGCCGACCAGATCCAGTAAAGGGGACCATGATGAAATGCATTTCACTGGCTTCGGCTGTCGTTCTGAGTGTTGCTTTGGCAGCTTGCGGTGGCGGCGGAGATAGCGGCGGTGCGCCGGTCGTGAAACCGGCAACCACGAGCGGCGCATCCGACGCATCGGGCACGGGCGGTTCAACGCAATCGGAAGCTTCGAAGGATTCGGGATCTTCGGGATCGGGCGGCAGCGGGTCGGGCGATACAAGCGGCTCGAACTCCGGCGGCTCGTCGGCCGACCCCGGCAACACGGTGCCGGTGCTCGTATCCAATGCGTCGAGTGTGCGCAACTTCCCGCTCGTGAGTGTGACGATCTGTCAACCCAACAGCGGCGGGCAAGCCAACTGCGGAACGATCCGCAACGTGTTGCTCGATACCGGCTCGTTTGGCCTGCGCGTCTTCGCCGCGGCGATTCCGACTGCGACGCGCGCGGCGCTCCCGATCCAGACCGACGCCAGCGGCAAGAATGTCGCCGCCTGCGCCGCGTTCGGCTCGGGGCACGCGTGGGGCAGTGTGCGTACAGCCGACGTCAAGCTCTCGAGCGAGGTTGCCGCCGCCGTGCCGATCCACGTGATGACCGACTCCGCCGTCGTTTCGCAAAAGCCGGCCTCCTGCATGTGGAACACGGCGCTGACCTCGCCGTCGGTGCTCGGTGCGAACGGCATACTTGGCGTGGGCACGGCGCGTAATGACTGTGGCTCGATGTGTGCGTCCACGGCGCTCGAAGGCTTCTACTACACCGACAGCAGCCCCGCCGTGCCGGTCGCCATGCCGCTGGAGAAGCAGATCGCCAATCCGGTTGCACGGTTCCCGGTTGACAACAATGGCGTCGTCGTCGATATCCCGGCCATTCCAGCGGGAGGCGCCTCCTCGGCGACCGGCACGCTCACGTTCGGCATCGGCACGCAGTCGAACAATCAGTTGAGCGCTGCGGGCGCGACCGTGCTCACTACGGATACCTGGGGCAACTTCCTTGGGAGCTACAGTGGCACGAGCCCCGTCGACGCGTTCGTCGATTCCGGATCGAACAGCGTGAACTTCGATGACACTTCAATCGCCCAGTGGAAAGGCTTCTTCGCACCGACGAGCGACGCGACGCGCAGTATCGCGCTGAGCGATGCAGGCGGTGCGAGCGCGAATGCGACGGTGAACGTCGGCAACGCGATTTCGCTGTTCGCCTCCACCAACTACGCGTTCAACAACCTCGGCGGCTACATGGCGCAAACGGTCGATCTCGGCTTGCCGTTCTTCTGCGGCCGGCGCGTCTACTATGGCATCGAAGGTGCGAATGCATCCGGCGGCGGAACGGGACCCTACGTGGCATACGCGAGCCGCTAACCGCGTTCGAGAACGCACCAGAAGCAAAGCGCACAGGAAGTGCCCTTTGCCGCTCGACCCGACTTCGCTGTGCGTGCGCGCGGCGGAGGTCGCGGCGGTTTGATCGACGATCGGCCTGACGTTATACGCCGGCCGCCTGGCGCGCCGCGCGTTCGCGCTCGAGCCGGCGCATCGCTTCGCCCACGTCCTGGCTGAACTGCGCGAGCGCGGCGAGTTCGAGGTTGGGCGGCTGCAGCGCCGACCATAGGGCGTCCACGAGCCGGTCTGCCGTAGCGTCGATGTCGGTGCGGCGGTTGGCGAGCGTCGCGTCCCACAGCACGTGCTCCATCGGCCCGAATACCAGCGAACGCAACAGGCGCAGCGGCAGGTCGTTGCGGATCTGGCCGTTTTCCTGGCCGCGCGCGAGCACGCGCATGAGTGGCGCCGTGTAGCGGCGTTGCATTTCCGTGAGCGCTTCGCTCAGATCGTGATGGCGCGTGCGGCCTTCCGAGAGCACCAGCTCGCAGATGCCAGTGCCGCTCTCCAGCATCAACTGCAGATGCATGCGCACGATGAAGGCGAACTGCTGGCGCACGGTGCCGTCGCGCGGCAAGCCGCCTTCGATCGCTGCGATCGATTCGTCATACCAGTCGCCGATCACCCGCGCGCACAACTCCCGCTTGCCCCGAAAGTAGCTGAACACCGTCGCCTCGGAAACGCTCAGGCGCTGTGCGATCTCGGCCGTGGTGGCGCGAGCGTACCCTTTTTCCGAGAACACTTCGCGCCCCGCCTGCAGGATCTCGCGCACACGCTGCTGCGACTTGCGGCCCGCCGGCTGGCGGCGCGACGCGGGCAGGACGGTTTTCGGGGCGGTGGCTTGCATGTTGAGCGTTATTCAATTTACGTCGAACTGATATGTATTATCCGCGAAAGAATCGTCTCGGGACAAGGACATTTCGCCAATATGAAAAATTGAGCGTCACTCAGAAATACCTATTGACGTTAACGTAAATGTGGCGTGAAATGTGCGTCCATGGGGTGAAGTACGGCCCGGTTCGACGAAATCCTGGAGACACACATGAGCAACGTACCCGGTTTGCAGTTCCCGCTAGGCGAAGAGATCGAAATGCTGCGCGACAGCATTGCCGGCTTTGCCGCGAAGGAAATCGCACCGCGCGCGGGCGAAATCGACCGCGCCGACCAGTTCCCGATGGACCTCTGGCGCAAGTTCGGCGACCTGGGCGTGCTCGGCATGACGGTCTCGGAGGAGTACGGCGGCGCGAACATGGGCTACACGGCGCATATGGTCGCGATGGAGGAGATTTCGCGTGCTTCCGCCTCGGTCGGGCTCTCGTACGGCGCGCATTCGAACCTGTGCGTGAACCAGATCCACCGCAACGGCACCGAGGCGCAGAAGCGCAAGTACCTGCCGAAGCTCGTTTCCGGCGAGCACATCGGCGCGCTCGCCATGAGCGAGCCCAACGCGGGCTCTGACGTCGTGAGCATGAAGCTGCGCGCCGAAAAGAAGGGCGACCGCTACGTGCTCAACGGCACGAAGATGTGGATCACCAACGGCCCGGATTGCGACACGCTGGTCGTGTACGCGAAAACCGATCCCGAAGCCGGCTCGCGCGGCATTACGGCGTTCATCGTCGAGAAGGGCATGAAGGGCTTTTCGGTTGCGCAGAAGCTCGACAAGCTCGGCATGCGCGGCTCGCATACGGGCGAGCTGGTGTTCCAGGACGTCGAAGTGCCCGAGGAGAACATCCTCGGCCAGCTCAACGGCGGCGTGAAGGTGTTGATGAGCGGCCTCGACTACGAGCGCGCCGTGCTGGCGGGCGGCCCGACCGGCATCATGGCCGCGGTCATGGACGCCGTCGTGCCGTATATCCACGACCGCAAGCAGTTCGGTCAGGCGATTGGCGAGTTCCAGCTCATTCAGGGCAAGGTCGCGGACCTCTACACGACCTACCAGGCGTGCCGCGCGTATCTCTATGCCGTGGGCCGCCAGCTCGACACGCTCGGCCAGGACCACGTGCGCCAGGTGCGCAAGGACTGCGCGGGCGTGATTCTCTACACCGCCGAGAAGGCCACGTGGATGGCGGGCGAGGCCATTCAGATCCTGGGCGGCAATGGCTATATTAACGAGTATCCGGTTGGGCGTCTCTGGCGTGACGCGAAGCTCTACGAAATCGGCGCGGGCACGAGCGAGATTCGCCGCATGCTGATCGGCCGCGAGCTGTTCGCGGAAACGATGTAATCCTGAGCAATTGACGGAGGAAGGGATGCCGGTCATCGAATCGAAGCTCAATCCGCGCTCGGAAGACTTCAAGGCCAATACCGCGGCGCTCGAAGCGCTCGTCGCGGACCTGCGCGAAAAGATCCAGAAGCTTTCGCTGGGCGGCGGCGAGGCGGCGCGCGACAAGCACCTCTCGCGCGGCAAGCTGCTGCCGCGCGAGCGCATTGCGCAGCTGCTCGATCCGGGCACGCCGTTTCTGGAGCTTTCGCAGCTCGCGGCGTATGGCATGTACAACGACGACGCGCCGGGCGCGGGCATCATCACGGGCATCGGCCGCATTGCGGGCCAGGAGTGCGTGATCGTCTGCAACGACGCCACGGTGAAAGGCGGCACGTACTATCCGGTCACCGTGAAGAAGCACGTGCGCGCGCAGGAGATCGCGCAGGAAAACCGTCTGCCGTGCGTGTACCTCGTCGATTCCGGCGGCGCGAACCTGCCGAACCAGGACGAAGTGTTTCCGGATCGCGACCACTTCGGGCGCATTTTCTACAACCAGGCGAACCTCTCGGCGCAGGGCATCGCGCAGATCGCGGTGGTGATGGGCTCGTGCA
>DATBXG010000788.1:0-10778 GCA_036514415.1 Paraburkholderia sp. | reverse complement strand
AGTGTGGCTCGCATAGCTGGCAGTACACCGAATCCGACGGCACGGTGCTCGGCCAGAAGGTCACGCCGCTCGACCGCGTGGGCCTTTACGTGCCGGGCGGCAAGGCCGCCTATCCGTCCTCCGTGCTGATGAACGCCATTCCCGCGCGGGTGGCGGGCGTGCGCGAAATCATCATGGTCGTGCCCACGCCCGACGGCGTGAAGAACCCGCTCGTGCTGGCGGCGGCGCTGCTGGGCGGCGTCGATCGCGTGTTCACGATCGGCGGCGCGCAGGCCGTGGCCGCGCTCGCCTACGGCACGGACACGATTCCGGCCGTCGACAAGATCTGCGGGCCGGGCAACGCCTACGTGGCCTCGGCCAAGCGCCGCGTGTTCGGCACGGTCGGCATCGACATGATCGCGGGCCCCTCGGAAATCCTCGTGCTGTGCGACGGCACGACCGACCCGCGCTGGGTCGCCATGGACCTGTTTTCGCAGGCCGAGCACGACGAGCTTGCCCAGTCGATCCTGCTGTGCCCGGACGAAGGCTTCATCAAGCGCGTCGAGGAGGCCATCCACGAAATGCTGCCCAGCATGCCGCGCGCCGAAGTCATCGCCACGTCGCTCACGAACCGCGGCGCGCTCGTGAAGGTGCGCGACATGGCCGAGGCTTGCGCCATCGCCAACGAGATCGCGCCCGAGCACCTCGAAATTTCGGCGCTGGAGCCGCAGAAGTGGGGCGCCGAGATCCGCCACGCGGGCGCGATCTTCCTCGGCCGCTACACGAGCGAGAGCCTCGGCGACTACTGCGCGGGGCCCAATCACGTGCTGCCTACGTCTCGTACCGCACGTTTTTCTTCGCCGCTCGGCGTCTATGATTTCATCAAGCGTTCGAGCGTGATCGAGGTCAGTGCCGAAGGCGCCCAGACGCTCGGCGAGATCGCAGCCGAGCTGGCCTACGGCGAAGGCCTGCAGGCCCACGCGCGCAGCGCCGAATTCCGGATGAGGCAGGGCTGAAGCCAGATCCGATGCCTCGTGGCGGGGCGCGGCGTGCCCAGGCGCCAGGCCGCATCCCGCATGCAGAGTGTTTTGAACGACGCCGCCGCGCAGCAAGGAGACGTTGCGCCGCGGCAAGCCCCGCGAGAACGCGGGGCGTAATGGCATGACCCCCGGCATGACCCGCAGTTTGACCCGCAGTTTGCCCCACACGCAGAAGAGACCACGACGATAACCAGGGCAGCCGGCCAGCCGAGCTGCCCGTGCTGGCGGACCCGCTCGCGCGAGCCGCCTTCCAACATGACGACACCACAAGACATCATCCGTCGCGATGTGCTCGCGATGACGAGTTACCCCGTGCCCGACGCTTCCGGATTCGTGAAGCTCGACGCCATGGAAAACCCGTTTCCTCTGCCCGAGGACCTTGCCGCACGACTGGGCGAACGCCTCGCGGCGGTCGCGCTCAACCGCTATCCCGCGCCGCGCCCCGAGGCGCTGATCGCGAAGCTCAAGCGCGCGATGCGCGTGCCGGCCGACTGCGACGTGCTGCTCGGCAACGGCTCGGACGAGATCATCAGCATGATCACCATGGCGTGCGCGAAGCCGGGAGCGAAAATGCTCGCGCCGGTGCCGGGCTTCGTCATGTATGCGATGTCGGCGAAGTTCGCGCAGGTCGAATTCGTCGGCGTGCCGCTCAAGGCCGACTTCACGCTCGACCTCGAGGCGATGCTCGCGGCGATCTCGGAGCACACGCCCGCCGTGATCTGGCTTGCGTACCCCAACAACCCCACGGGTACGTTGTTCGACGATGCCGACATCGAGCGCGTGATCGCGGCCGCCGCGGCGGCGAAGAGCCTCGTGGTGATCGACGAGGCCTACCAGCCGTTCGCGATGCAAAGCTGGATGCCGCGCGCGGGCGAGTTCGACAACGTGGTCGTGATGCGCACGATGTCGAAGCTTGGACTCGCGGGCATCCGCCTGGGCTATCTGGCCGGGCGTCCTTCATGGCTCAACGAATTCGACAAGGTGCGCCCGCCCTACAACGTGAACGTGCTCACGCAGGCGGCGGCGGACCTGCTGCTCGACCACGTGGACGTGCTCGACGCACAGGCCGCGCAACTGCGCGCGGAACGCGCGGCGCTGGCCGCCGAAGTCGCGAAGCTGCGGGGCGCGCAGGTGTTCGAAAGCGCGGGCAACTTCCTGCTCGTGCGCGTGCCCGACGCGGCGGCGGTTTTTGACACACTGCTGTCCGCCCGGATCCTGATCAAAAACGTGGGTAAAATGCACCCATTGCTGGCGAACTGCGTGCGCCTGACCGTTGGGACCCCCGACGAAAACGCACAACTGCTCGCTGCCCTGAAGCTCGTGCTCCGTTAAGGCCGATGCTTCGTTCTCCCACTCTCCTGTTACGGGCTGTTTGAAGGAAATTGCCATGCGCGTCGCGCAAGTCGTTCGCAACACCAGCGAAACGCAAATCCGCGTGAAACTCAATCTGGACGGCACCGGCGAGCAGAAGCTCGCGACCGGCGTGCCGTTTCTCGACCACATGCTCGACCAGATCGCACGACACGGTCTGATCGATCTGGACATCGAGGCGCATGGCGACACGCATATCGACGACCACCATACGGTGGAAGACGTCGGCATCACGCTCGGACAGGCGGTGGCGCAGGCCATCGGCGACAAGAAGGGCATTCGCCGCTACGGCCACGCCTACGTGCCGCTCGACGAGGCGCTCTCGCGCGTGGTGATCGACTTCTCGGGCCGCCCGGGCCTCGAATTCCACGTGCCGTTCACGCGGGCGCGCATCGGCACGTTCGACGTCGACCTGTCGATCGAATTCTTCCGCGGCTTCGTGAACCATGCCGGCGTGACGCTGCACATCGACAACCTGCGCGGCCTCAACGCGCATCATCAGATGGAAACCGTGTTCAAGGCATTCGGCCGCGCGCTGCGCCAGGCCGCCGAACTGGACGAACGTCAGGCGGGCAAGATTCCGTCGACGAAGGGCAGCCTCTAAGCGAGCCTTTCAGCGACCAGAAGGCGAATCGCGTTGCGCGTGACGGGCAGGCGCGTGCTTTGGCAGGACTGCACGCGCGCCGCACCGGCCGTCGCGGACATGCGGCATGCGCGCAACGTTGGCCGTTCGGCTTATGGGCTTGCGCGCGCCGACTGGCGTACATTGACGGCTTTGAAGGCAGATCAGGGCACATCGCGGCGCACACGCGCCCGCACAGCCAAGGGCAGGGCCTGACGAGCAGGCCGGATTCGAGATGAAAACTTCAATTGCGATTGTGGATTATGGGATGGGCAACCTGCGTTCGGTGGCCCAGGCGCTGAGGCAGGCCGCGCCGGAAGCCGACGTGGCCATCGTCGAGCGTCCCGAGGCGATCCGCGCGGCCGACCGCGTGGTGCTGCCGGGGCAGGGCGCGATGCCCGACTGCATGCGCAGCCTCGCCGAGTCAGGCCTGCAGGACGCCGTGCTCGAAGCGTCGCGCACCAAGCCGCTCATGGGCGTGTGCGTGGGCGAGCAGATGCTGTTCGACTGGAGCGCGGAAGGCGACACTAAGGGCCTCGGTCTCCTGCCCGGCAAGGTCGTGCGCTTCGATCTCGAAGGCCAGCTGCAGGACGACGGCTCGCGCTTCAAGGTTCCGCAAATGGGCTGGAACCGCGTGCGCCAGGCGCGCGCCCACGCGCTGTGGGAAGGCGTGCCCGACGAAAGCTTTTTCTACTTCGTGCACAGCTACTACGTGGTGCCGGCGGACCCGGCGCACACCGTGGGCGAAACGCCGTACGGCGCAGCCTTTACCTCGGCAGTGGCGCGGGATAACATCTTCGCCACTCAATTCCACCCGGAAAAGAGCGCCGCTGCGGGCTTGCGCGTCTATCGCAACTTCGTCCACTGGAACCCCTGATTTCCTGCGGCGCTGACGCTCGCAGCCGCCTTCGCGCACGAGCGCCGCGGCATTCGATTTGCGTCAGCAAGGCCGCCGAAAGAGTTGTACTAAACTAGCGAAACGGCGTCGGATCGGGCCTTTTTTCCGCCGGCGCCGCAGACTTCAACCTCATTCCCAGACACACCCGAAGCTATGCTGCTGATTCCGGCCATCGATCTCAAAGACGGTCACTGCGTGCGCCTCAAGCAAGGCGATATGGACCAGGCGACGATTTTCTCCGAGGAACCGGCGGCCATGGCCCGACACTGGGTCGAGCGCGGCGCGCGCCGTCTGCACCTCGTCGACCTGAACGGTGCGTTCGCAGGCAAGCCGAAAAACGAAGACGCCATTCGCGAGATCATCCGCGAAGTCGGCGACGTGATCCCCGTGCAGCTCGGCGGCGGCATCCGTGACCTCGACACCATCGAGCGTTATCTCGACGACGGCCTTTCCTACGTGATCATCGGCACCGCCGCCGTGAAGAATCCGGGCTTCCTCCAGGAAGCGTGCACGGCATTCGGGGGCCATATCATCGTCGGCCTCGACGCGAAGGACGGCAAGGTCGCCACGGATGGCTGGAGCAAGCTCACGGGCCACGAAGTCGTGGATCTTGCGCGCAAGTTCGAGGATTACGGCGTCGAGTCGATCATCTACACCGACATTGGCCGCGACGGCATGCTCCAGGGCATCAACATCGAAGCCACGGTGCGCCTTGCGCGCGCGGTGAAGATTCCGATCATCGCGAGCGGCGGCCTCTCGAATCTCGCCGACATCGACGCGCTTTGCGAGGTCGAGGACGAAGGCGTGGAAGGGGTGATCTGCGGCCGCGCGATCTATTCGGGCGACCTCGATTTCGCCGCCGCGCAAACGCGCGCAGACAGCCTGCGCGAATCGGACGACGCGTAAAGCGTCGAACGCCGGCCTCCGTTACCGGAGGCCTTTGTTTTTGGCGCTGCGCCATCATCTCCGTGGGGAATGGCGCTCGCGCGGGATAATTTCGCGACAAGGCGCAAAGCGCGCGACAATGGGCAGCGCGACACGCTAAAGACCGGCAAATGGCAGGCTTTGGCGTGGTGAAAGCGCGACACGCCCGAACCGGGTCCGGCAGCCTTCTCAGGAACCGCGCTCACCCCACGCAAACCGACTGGCAACTTCGGCAAGATCATGGCTCTACCCAAACGCATCATCCCCTGCCTCGACGTGACCGCCGGGCGCGTCGTGAAGGGCGTCAATTTCGTCGAGCTGCGCGACGCGGGCGACCCCGTGGAAATCGCGCGCCGCTACGACGACCAGGGCGCCGACGAACTCACCTTCCTCGACATCACCGCGACCTCCGACCAGCGCGACCTGATCCTGCCGATCATCGAGGCGGTGGCTTCGCAGGTCTTCATTCCGCTCACCGTGGGCGGCGGCGTGCGCGCCGTGGCAGACGTGCGGCGCCTGCTCAACGCCGGTGCGGACAAGGTCGGCATGAACTCGTCGGCGGTCGCCAATCCGCAGCTCGTGCGCGATTCCGCCGACAAATACGGGTCGCAGTGCATCGTCGTCGCCATCGACGCGAAGCGGACTTCGGCGCCGGGCGAGCCTTCGCGCTGGGAAGTGTTCACCCACGGCGGCCGCAAGGCCACGGGCATCGACGCCGTCGAATGGGCGCGCAAGATGGCCCAACTCGGCGCGGGCGAAATCCTGCTCACGAGCATGGACCGCGACGGCACGAAGAGCGGCTTCGACCTCGACCTCACGCGCGCGGTCTCCGACGCGGTGCCGGTTCCCGTGATCGCCTCGGGCGGCGTGGGCGGCCTGCAGGATCTCGCGGACGGCATCGTCAAGGGCCATGCCGACGCCGTGCTGGCGGCGAGCATCTTCCACTACGGCGAGCACACGGTTGGCGAGGCGAAGCGCTTCATGGCCGACCAGGGCATTTCGGTGAGGATGTGACGCGATGAGCAACACGCAAACCGGCAACTCCGCCAACGACCTCGCCCGCGCGAACTGGCTGGACAAGGTCAACTGGGACGCCAACGGCCTCGTTCCCGTGATCGCGCAGGAAGCCACCACTGGCGACGTCCTGATGTTCGCGTGGATGAACCGCGAGGCGCTTGCCAAGACCGTCGAGCTGCGCCGTGCCGTGTACTTTTCGCGCTCGCGACAGCGCCTGTGGTTCAAGGGCGAGGAGTCGGGCCACGTGCAGCACGTGAGCGACATCCGCCTCGACTGCGACGAAGACGTCGTGCTGCTCAAGATCGAGCAGGTCTCGGGCATCGCGTGCCACACGGGCCGCCACTCGTGCTTTTTCCAGCAATTCGAAGGCACCGTCGACGAAGGCCGCTGGGTCGCCGTCGATCCCGTGCTGAAAGACCCTGAACACATCTACAAATGACGCAACTGAACACCAACGACACGCTGCTGCGCCTCGCGGCGGTGATCGACAGCCGCAAGGGCGGTGACCCGGACGCCTCGTACGTCGCGCGCCTCTTCCACAAGGGCGACGACGCGGTGCTCAAGAAAGTGGGTGAAGAGGCGACGGAAGTCGTGCTGGCCGCGAAGGACGTGCGCCAGGGCGGCGCGCCGAAAGCACTGGTGGGCGAGATGGCCGACCTGTGGTTTCATTGCCTTGTGACGCTCTCGCATTTCGATCTGAGCCCCGCCGATGTGCTCGCGGAACTGGAACGTCGCGAGGGCCTTTCGGGGCTCGAGGAAAAGGCGCTGCGCAAGACGCGCGAGCGCGAAGCGAACGGCGACTGAGGTTGGTGGCGGGGGCGCACGGCTCCGCCATCTGTCGCAAGCGAAAACTCTGGATCGACAGGAGACGAATCACATGTCCACGTCCGGCGATTACCCACCCCCTTCCTACCGCAACGGCGTCGATGCGGATCGCTTGCGCAGCCTGCGCACCTTCACGCACGTGCTCTACGCACTCTATGCGGTGTATTGGCTCACCGGCGGCATTTCGGTGCTGGTCGCCATCATCCTCAATTACCTCAAACGTGACGAAGCGCTCGGCACGCCCTACGAGCAGCACTTCACGTGGCAAATCCGCACATTCTGGCTCGGACTGGCCGGTCATCTGATCGGCGGGCTGCTCATCTTCGTGCTGGTCGGCATTCCAATTTTGTGGGCTGTCGCAATCTGGACGTTGTACCGTATCATCAAAGGCTGGCTGTACTTGTACGACAACAAGCCGCTGCATAACCCACGCGCCTGGTTCTGAGCGGCGCCGGCGTTTGGTGTGCGGCTTGCCCAACTTGGCCTGTCTTGTCGCTCACCAGGAGCACCATGAGTCACGACCGCAGCACCTGTCTCTTCTGCAAGATCGCCGATGGCCATATTCCCAGCACCCGGGTGTACGAGGACGACGAGTTCGTCGCCTTTCGCGACATCCGGCCTGCGGCAGAAACGCACGTTCTCGTCATTCCGCGCCAGCATATTCCCACCCTTGCCGATTGCGGTGAAAACGACGCACCACTGCTTGGTAGAATGTTTGTACTGGTCGCGAGGCTTGCGAAGGAGCTGGGCGTCTCGTACACGGGCGGCGAAACCGGGTTTCGCACGGTCGTGAACACGGGGCCGGGCGGCGGGCAGGAGGTCTACCATCTGCACGCACATTTGCTGGCTGGACCGCGTCCATGGCACCGCATGGGCTGAGAGGCCGCGGCGGCGCAAATGGCAGGGAGCGGTGGCGGCGTTAAAGGGTCGCACGCCACGTCGATGCAACATCACACAGGCATAATTTTCGCGTCGCGCAGCGAGCGCGGCGGCGGGGTTAAGGAGAGAGTCAATCATGGGTTCGTTGAGCATCTGGCACTGGCTGATCGTCTTGTTGATCGTGGCGCTCGTCTTCGGTACGAAGAAGTTGCGCAATATCGGTAGTGATCTGGGAGGTGCGGTGAAGGGCTTCAAGGAAGGCATGCGCGAGAGCGAAGGCGCCGCCGCCGACACGCAAAAGCGCGAGCTGCCGTCTAACGGCGGCGCAGTCGACGTCGAAGCCAAGGACAAGACGCAGCGCTCGAACGACTTCCGCTAAACGCGTGGCAGCCGTCCTTTCCCGCCGTTTCTTCCTCTAAGGCAGCAGCCAAGGCTGACGGAATACTCCATTCATGCTCGATCTGGGTCTAACCAAGATGGCGCTGATCGGCGTCGTCGCGCTGGTCGTTCTCGGGCCGGAGCGACTGCCGCGCGTCGCACGCACGGCGGGCGCGCTGTTCGGGCGCGCGCAGCGCTATATCAACGACGTCAAGGCGGAAGTCACGCGCGAGATCGAGCTGGACGAACTGCGCCGCATGAAGACCGAGTTCGAGTCGGCGGCGCAGAACGTCGAGAAGACCGTTCAAGACAACCTGCACAAGCATGAAACCGAGTTGAACGACGCGTGGAACGCGGGCACGTCGGTCTCGCCGAGCATTGCCGGCGGCGCCGATCCGGCCAGCGTGGAGGCCGCCGACGCGGCGGACGGCGCCTCGATGCAATCGGGATGGCGCTCCGGCAACGCGGGATCGAGCGCCGTGAAGCGCAAGAACTGGCGCGTGAAGCAAAGCGCCGCGCCCGTCTGGTACAAGCGCGCCACGCTGCGGCGCACGCGCGTGCAATCCGGCGCAGCGCGCGTGGCGCAGCACACGCCGGCCAGCCTGCGTCGGCCCACGCGGTTCTTCTGACGCGGATCCGCCTTTGCGCACGTCCATTTCCAACCGAGGGCCGGTGTGAGCGACCCCCAGCAAAAACTGGAAGAAGGCTCGGAAGAGACCTTCATTTCCCATCTCGTCGAACTGCGTGACCGCATTATCCGCGCGGGCATTGCCGTGATCGTCGTGTTCGTCGGGCTCGTGTACTGGGCGCCCGACATATTCCGTCTGCTTGCGCGACCGCTCATGCAGAACCTGCCGCGCGACGGCAAGATGATCGTCACCGACGTGACCGGCTCGTTCTTCGTGCCCATGAAGGTCACAATGCTCGTGGCCTTCGTGATCGCGCTGCCCTTCGTGCTCTACCAGATCTGGGCGTTCGTAGCGCCTGGTCTCTACCAGCACGAAAAGAAGCTCGTCGTGCCGCTCGTGGCGAGCAGCTACACGCTCTTTCTGTGCGGCATGGCGTTCGCGTATTTCGTGGTGTTCCCGACCATCTTCCGCGTGATGGCGCACTACAACGCGCCGTTAGGCGCGGAGATGACGACCGATATCGACAATTACCTGAGCTTCGTGCTCACCATGTTCATTGCGTTCGGCGTGACGTTCGAGGTGCCCATCGTCGTCGTGCTGCTCGTGCGCATGGGCGTGCTGACCGTGAAGAAGCTCAGGGAGATTCGGCCCTATGTGATCGTCGGCGCGTTCATCGTCGCTGCCGTCGTGACGCCGCCCGATGTGTTCTCGCAACTCATTCTCGCGCTGCCGCTCATCATCCTGTACGAGGCCGGCATCATCGCGGCGCGCATTTTCGTCGGCACCGGCGAGAAGAAGGCTGCAGACGAGAGTCAGGCGGCAAGCTAGACCCGCTCGCGGAGCGCAGGAAAGCCGCAGGAAAGCCGCAGGAAAACAAAAAGGCCGCGAACCCAGGTTCGCGGCCTTTTCTTTTTGCTTTTTCGGTTTCTGATTCCGGGTTGAGGGCGGCCCGGCCGCCGCCACGTCATCAGCCTCCGTCGTCGCCTTCGCCGTCTTCCTGCGCCGGCTGCTTCGGCGGGGGTGGGCGCTTGCCGATCAGCACGTCGAGATCCAGGTCCCTGTTCTTGCGCACTAGGTGGATCTTCGCGTCGGTGCCGGGCTTGATCTGCGCGATCACGTTCAGAAGGCGCGTGGTGTCGGTAATGGCCTCGCCGTTCACGGAGGTGAGGACGTCGCCCGGCTTGATACCGGCCTTGTCGGCAGGGCCGCCCTGCAACACGCCCGCGACGATCGCGCCGGACTTCTCCTTCAGCCCGAACGAGTCGGCGATCTCGGGCGTCACGTCCTGCGGCTCCACGCCAATCCAGCCGCGCGTGACCGAGCCCGTGGTGATGATGCTCTCCAGCACGCTGCGCGCCGTCGAAACGGGAATCGCGAAGCCGATGCCCAGCGAGCCGCCCGAACGCGAGTAGATGGCCGTGTTGATGCCGAGCAGGTTGCCGTTCACGTCGACGAGCGCGCCGCCCGAGTTGCCCGGGTTGATCGGCGCGTCGGTCTGGATGAAGTTCTCGAACGTGTTGATGCCGAGGTGATTGCGGCCGAGCGCGCTGATGATGCCCATCGTGACCGTTTGCCCCACGCCGAATGGGTTGCCGATGGCGAGCACGACGTCGCCCACGCGCGTCTGGTCCATGCGGCCCAGTGTGATGGTGGGCAGGTTCGGCAGGTTGATCTTGAGCACGGCGAGATCGGTTTCCGGGTCGATGCCGATCACCTTCGCGTTGGTGGTGCGGCCGTCGGAAAGCGCGATTTCGATCTGATCCGCGCCATCGATTACGTGCTGGTTCGTTAGAATGTAACCGTCCGGACTGACAATGACGCCCGAGCCAAGGTTGGCGGCAGGCTGCTCCTGCTGCTTCTGGTTTTTGTTGCGATCGCCGAAGAAGTAGCGAAATAGCGGATCGTTCTGGCGGGGATCGGGCGGCAGCGACCCATCCTTGCTCGAGAACACGTTGACGACCGCGGGCATTGCCTTCTGGGCGGCGTCCGCATAGGAGCCCTGGGCGGCGCCTCCACCAATACCTGGCGCCACTTGCCGTAGTGCGACGATCGGTTCGGCAAGCTGCTTGCCGAACTGCCCCTGGTGCTGCAGCCACTGCGGTTTGAGCGTGGCGATGATGAACATCAACGCCAGCAGGACCGTCACCGCCTGGGCGAAGAACAGCCAAAAGCGTCTAAGCATCTGAAGATTAGAGGATTATATGGATCGGATCGAA
>DATBXG010000787.1:0-7936 GCA_036514415.1 Paraburkholderia sp. | reverse complement strand
GTTTCCTCGCTGCCTGCGGTGGACTATCCCACCATTCAGGTGCAGACCTTCTATCCGGGCGCGAGCCCGAACGTGATGGCGACCACCGTCACGGCGCCGCTCGAAGTGCAGCTGGGCCAGATCCCCGGCCTGCAGCAGATGATCTCGTACAGTTCCGAAGGGGCTTCGATCATCACGCTGCAGTTCGATCTGTCGCTGAGCCTCGACGTCGCCGAACAGAACGTGCAGCAGGCCATCAACGCGGCCAGCAGCTTCCTGCCGAGCGGCTTGCCCGCGCCGCCGACCTACGCCAAGGTCAACCCGGCCGACCAGCCCATTCTCACGCTCGCGGTCACGTCGAAGTCGATGTCGCTCACGCAGTTGCAGGACGCGGCCAACAACCGCCTCGCCACCAAGATTTCCGAAGTGCCGGGCGTGGGCCTCGTCACCACCGCGGGCGGCAACGTGCCCGCCGTGCGCGTGGAGGCCGACCCGCACAAGCTCGCCGCCTACGGCCTCAATCTCGACGACCTGCGCACACTGCTCGCCAACGTCAACGTGAGCAACCCGAAAGGCAACTTCGACGGCCCCGAGCTGAACTACACGATCAATGCCAACGACCAGATCTCGGACCCGAAGGACTACGAAGACACGGTCATCGCCTATCAGAACGGCTCGCCCGTGTTCATGCGCGACGTGGCGCGCGTTTCCACGGCCGCGCAGGACGTGGAGCGCGGCGCCTGGTACAACAGGACACCCGCGATCGTGCTGAACGTGCAGCGCCAGCCGGGCGCGAACGTGATCGCGACCGTCAACCAGATCATGAGCCAGTTGCCGCAGCTCGAAGCGGCGCTGCCCGCGGGCATGCAGGTCACGGTGGTGTCGAACAGCGTGGGCGTGATCCGCGCTTCGGTGGGCGACGCTGCCTTCGAACTCGTGCTCGCCGTGGCCCTCGTCGTGGCGGTGATCTTCGTGTTCCTGCGCAACCTGCCCGCCACCATCATTCCGAGCATCTCGGTGCCGGTCTCGCTGATCGGCACGCTCGCGATCATGTACGAGCTGGGCTATTCGATCGACAACCTCTCGCTCATGGCGCTCATCATCGCCACGGGCTTCGTGGTGGACGACTCGATCGTGATGATCGAGAACATCGTGCGCTACCTCGAGGAAGGCGACAAACCCTTGCAGGCGGCGCTCAAGGGCGCGGGCCAGATCGGCTTCACGATTCTTTCGCTGACGATCTCGCTCATTGCCGTACTGATTCCGCTGCTCTTCATGGGCGGCGTGATCGGGCGCCTCTTCAGCGAGTTCGCCGTCACGCTCGCCGTGACCATCGTGCTTTCCGCCGTGGTCTCGCTCACCGTCGTGCCGATGCTGTGCGCGCGCATTCTGCGCGCCCAGGCCGAGCGCCACCCGAGCCGCTTCGAGCGCATCAGCGAAAGCCTGTTCAACAAGACGCTCGACGCGTATGAGCGCGGCCTGCGCTGGGTGCTCGACCACCAGACGCTCACGCTCGTCGTGTTCGTGGTGACGGTGGTGCTCACCGGACTGCTTTACGTCGTGATTCCGAAGGGTCTTTTCCCGGTGCAGGACGTGGGCGTGCTGCAAGGCATCAGCGTGGCCGACAACTCCATCTCCTATCAGGCGATGGTGCGGCGCCAGTCCGCGCTCGCCGAGGAAATTCTCAAGGATCCCGATGTCGTTTCGCTCACCTCGTACGTGGGCATCGACGGCATCAACAACACGCTCAACAACGGGCGCTTCCTCATCAACCTGAAACCGCACGACGACCGCTCCGAAACCGCCGACGCAATCGGGCGGCGCATCCAGCAGTCGGTGGCGAAAGTGCCGGGCATCCGCCTCTACGTGCAGCCCGAGCAGGACCTCACGCTCGACACCACGGTCTCGCGCAACCAGTACAACTTCGTGCTGCGCGGGCCGAGCCAGGAAGCGTTCCAGCAGTACGTGCCCGCGCTCGTCGAGCGCATGAAGCAGATCCCGTCGATCCGCGACGTCACGAGCGACCTCAACACCGATGGTCTTTCCGTGAATGTCGAAGTGAACCGGCAGCTCGCGGCGCGCTACGGCATCACGGCGGCCACGATCGACAACGCGCTCTACGACGCGCTGGGCCAGCGCATCGTCTCGACCATTTTCCAGCAGTCGGACCAGTACCGCGTGATTCTCGTGGCGAAGCCCGAGGCGCTGCCCACGGTCGAGTCGCTCGGCGACCTGTATCTGCCGAGCCAGACGAGCAGCGAGGGCCAGGTGCCGCTCAAGGGCATTGCGAAGATCGGCATCACGCGCTCGCCGCTCATGATCAGCCACCTCGCGCAGTTCCCCTCGGTGACGATCTCGTTCAACCTCGCCGACGGCGCCTCGCTCTCCGCCGCCGTGCGCGACGTGCGCAGGGCCGAGGCCGCCGTGAACCTGCCGCCCTCGATCACCTCGTCGTTCCAGGGCGCGGCGCAGGCGTTCGAGGATTCGCTTGCCAGCGAAGTGTATCTGCTGATCGCGGCGCTCGTGGCCGTGTATATCGTGCTGGGCGTGCTCTACGAGAGCTACGTGCACCCGGTCACGATTCTGTCGACGCTGCCCTCGGCCGGCATAGGCGCGCTGCTCGCGCTGATGATCGCGGGCAAGGATCTTGACGTGATCGGCATCATCGGCATCGTGCTGCTGATCGGCATCGTCAAGAAGAACGCCATCATGATGGTGGACTTCGCGCTCGAAGCCGAACGCGTGCAAGGCAAGCCGCCGCGCGAAGCGATCTTCGAGGCGTCGCTCCTGCGCTTCCGGCCCATTCTCATGACCACGCTCGCGGCCATGCTCGGCGCGCTGCCCATGCTGCTCGGCAGCGGCACGGGCTCGGAGCTGCGCCGCCCGCTCGGCCTTGCGATCATCGGCGGTCTCACGCTCTCGCAGATGCTCACGCTCTTCACGACGCCCGTGATCTATCTGTTCTTCGACCGCCTCGCCGAGCGCTTCGGCCGCAAGCGCAAGCCTGAAAGCGAGGGCGGCGGCGCGCCGCCCGAACCCGAGGGCACGCCGTGAACCTCTCGGCGCTCTTCATCCGGCGGCCGGTCGCGACTTCGCTGCTCGCGATCGCGATCCTCATTTCCGGCACGCTCGCTTTTTTCCGGCTGCCGGTGGCGCCGCTGCCCAACATCGCCTATCCGGTGATCGTGGTGCAGGCCAACATGGCGGGCGCGAGCCCCGACATCATGGCGTCCACCGTGGCCGAGCCGCTGGAGCGCCGCCTTGGCACCATCGCCGACGTGAGCCAGCTCACCTCGATCAGCAACACGGGATCGTCGGTTATCGTGGTCGTGTTCGGCCTGAACCGCGACATCAACGGCGCGGCGCGCGACGTGGAAGCCGCGATCCAGGCCGCGCGCGCCGACCTGCCCGTCACGCTGCGCAGCAACCCGACCTACCGCCAGTACAACCCCGCGAGCGCGCCGATCATGGTGCTCGCGCTCACCTCGGACACGCTCACCAAGGCGCAGCTCTACGATTCCGCCGACTCGGTCATCCTGCAGCAGCTCTCGCAGGTGGACGGCGTAGGCCAGATCACGCTGGGCGGCGGCGCGCTGCCCTCGGTGCGCGTGGAGCTGGAGCCCGGCAAGCTCAACAGCTACGGCATCGGCCTCGAAGACGTGCGCGCGTCCATTGGCGCGGCCAATGCGAACAGCGCGAAAGGCCATATCGACCAGGGCAACCAGCGCTACCAGGTGCTCTCGAACGACCAGATCAGCAAGGCCGCGCCGTTCCGCGACATCGTGATCGCCTATCGCAACGGCTCGCCCGTGTTTCTGCGCGACGTGGCCTCGGTCATCGACTCCAACGAGAATATCCGCAACGCGGGCCTCTACAACGGCAAGTCGTCCGTGCTCGTGATCGTCTACCCGATGCCGGGCAGCAACGTCGTGAAGACGGTGCAGCAGATCCAGGCGCGCCTGCCCTACATCGAAGCCGCGCTGCCCGCCACGATCAAGGTGAACGTGGCGATCGACCGTTCCGAATCCGTGCGCGCGTCCGTGGCCGACACCGAGCGCACGCTCTTCATCGCCGTGCTGCTCGTGATCGGCGTGGTGTTCGTGTTCCTGCTCTCGCCGCGCGCCACGCTCATTCCCGCCGTGGCGCTGCCGCTTTCCATCGTGGGCACGTTCGGGCCGATGTACCTGCTCGGCTACAGCATCGACAATCTCTCGCTCATGGCGCTCACCATCGGCACCGGCTTCGTGGTGGACGACGCCGTGGTGGTGCTGGAGAACATCGTGCGCCACCTCGAAGCCGGCATGGAGCCGAAGGAAGCGGCGCTCAAAGGCGCGGGCGAAGTGGGCTTCACGGTGCTTTCCATGAGCCTGTCGCTCATCGCCGTGTTCCTGCCCATTCTGCTCATGCCCGGCATCGTGGGCCTGCTCTTTCACGAGTTCGCGATGACGCTCTCCATCGCGATCCTCATCTCGCTCGTGATCTCGCTCACGGTCACGCCCACCATGTGCGCCTACGTGCTCAAGCGCGAGGCGCTGCATCGCGAGCCTGCGGGCGCCGCCGTGTGGATCGAGGCGCAATTCGAGCGCTTCAAGCAGTTCTACTCGCGCACGCTCGACGTCGCGCTCAATCACGCGCGGCTCACGATCTTCATCTTGTTCGCGCTGCTGGTCGGCAATGTGTTTCTCGCCAGGCTGCTTTCGGGCACGTTTTTCCCCGAGCAGGACACAGGCATCCTGATCGGCCAGATCATCGCGGACCAGAGCATTTCGTTCACGGCGATGGAGAAGAAGCTCGCCCAGCTGCAGGCCATCGTGAAGGCGGACCCCGCCGTGCAGTCCGTGGCGGGCTTCACCGGCGGACGTGCGCTCAACTCGGCCACGGTGTTCGTCGAGCTGAAGCCGCTTGCCGAGCGGCGCCTGACGGCCACCGAGGTCGTGAACCGCCTGCGCCCCAAGCTCAATGGGGTTTCGGGCGCACGCCTTTTCATGCAGGCGCAGCAGGACCTGCAGATCGGCGGGCGCCAGGCGGCGGCCGAGTATCAGTACACGCTCACGAGCGACGACGCCGACGCCCTCTTCACCTGGGTGCCCCGCCTCGTGGACGAGCTGAACAAGCACCGCGGCCAGATGACGGACGTGAATTCGGACCTGCAGCAAAATGGTCTGGAGGCCTACATGACGGTGCAGCGCACGACCGCGAGGCGCTATGGCTTCGATCCGAACCAGGTCGACAACGTGCTCTACGACGCTTTCGGCCAGCGCACGGTATCGACCATCTACAACGCGATCAACCAGTACTTCGTCGTGATGGAAGTGGCGCCGCAATACTGGCAGTTTCCGCAGTCGTTCGAGCAGATCTGGCTGAGCACGGCGGCGGGCAATGCCAGCGGCGCCGCGCAAACGCAGATGCCGGAAAGCGTGATTTCGGGCGTCACGCCTTTCACGGCCGTGACCACCACGACCACGACCGGCAGCAACACCAACGCGCGCAACGCCAACGCCGTGGCCAACCAGCAGAACAACGCGATTGCGAACAGCAAGGGCGGCAGCTCCAGCGGCAGCGCGGACAGCACGGCCGCCGAAACCATGGTGCCGCTCATGGCGCTGATGGACTGGAAAACGCGGCACACGGCCACTCAGGTCAATCACCAGGGCACAGAAGTGGCGGGCACGATCTCGTTCAATCTGCCCAAGGGCGGCTCGCTTTCCGACGCCAGCGGGATCATCGCTCAGGCCGAACGCGACATCGGCATGCCTGCGTCGATCCACGGTGCGTTCGCGGGCGCGGCGCAGGCCTACGCGCAGTCGATGGGCACCGTGCCGCTGCTCATTCTCGCCGCGCTCGTCGTGGTGTATATCGTGCTGGGCGTGCTCTACGAAAACACCATCCACCCGCTCACGATCCTCTCCACGCTGCCCTCGGCCGGCATAGGCGCGATCCTTGCCATGCTGATCTTCGGCACGCCGTTCTCGGTGATCGCGATGATCGGCATCATTCTGCTCATCGGCATCGTGAAGAAGAACGGCATCATGATGGTCGACGTCGCCATCCAGCTGCAACGCAACGAAGGCATGGACGCGCGCCGCGCGATTCACGGCGCCGCCGTGGTGCGCCTGCGCCCGATCATGATGACGACCTTCGCGGCCGTGCTCGGCGCGCTGCCGCTCGCCATCGGCATAGGCCAGGGCGCCTCGCTGCGTCAGCCGCTCGGCGTGACGGTGATGGGCGGCCTGATCCTGAGCCAGCTCTTCACGCTGTACACCACGCCGGTGATTTACCTGTTCCTCGACCGCCTGCGCGCGCGCCTCGCGCGCTGGGCCGCGCGCCTGCCGTGGAATCGTCAGGCCGATGAGAGCGCATCATGATGAAGACTTGCCTTACCCGATCGCTCACGCGAACGCTCATCTCCGCCGCCACAAGCACGGGCTCGCGCCTGCTGCCGCTCGCGCCGCTCTGCGCTGCGCTGTTCCTCGCGGGCTGCATGGTCGGGCCGGACTATCATCGGCCCCAGGTCGCGGTGCCCGCCACATGGAAGGAGCTGCCCGGCTGGACCCAGGCCGAGCCCGATGCCGCGCAGGGCCCCAAGGGCGAATGGTGGACCGCCTTTCAGGACCCGCTGCTCGATGAACTGGAACCGCTCGTCCAGGTGTCGAACCAGACCGTGCGGCAAAGCTACGCGAATTACCAGCAAGCGCTGGCCGAAGTGCGCGTGGCGCGCGCGAGCCTCTTTCCGACCATCGGCATCACCGGCTCCCTCGCGCGCGAGCGGTCCTCCACCGGCACGCTCAGCAGCGTGAGCAGCATCACCTCCACGCCGAGCGGCGCGCGCATCGTCAACGGCGGCACGCTCGAAGCCAACGCGAGCTGGGATATCGACCTCTGGGGAAAGGTGCGCCGCCAGGTCGAGGAGCAGTCGGCCACGGCGCAGGCGAGCGAAGCGACGCTCGCCAATGCTACGTTGTCCGAACAGATCGCGCTCGCCAATGCCGTGATCAACCTGCGCATCACCGACGCCGACATCGACCTGCTCACGCATACCGTGCAGGCGTACACGGACTTCCTGCGCGTAGTGGCCAACCAGGACCAGGCGGGCACCGTACCGCCGTCCGACCTCGTTTCCGCGCGCACGCAGCTCGAATCCGCGCGCGCGAGCCTGATCGCGCTGGGCGTGGCGCGGGCGCAGAACGAGCACGCCATCGCCGTGCTGGTGGGCCGCAACCCCGGGGAAGTCGATATCCCGCATAGCACGAAGCTGCCGGCGCTGCCCACGGTCCCCGCCGGCGTGCCCTCCACGCTGCTGCAGCGCCGCCCCGACATCTCGACCGCCGAGCGCCAGATGGCGTCGGCCAACGCCGCGATCGGCGTGGCGGTGGCCGCGTACTATCCGTCGATCTCGCTCACCGCGCTCGACGGCTTCACGCAGTCGCCGCTTTCGGGCCTGCTGCATATCAGCAACTACGTGTGGTCGCTCGGCGCGAGCGCGACCCAGACGATCTTCGACGGCGGCCAGCGCAGCGGCCAGGTGGCAGCCGCGCGTGCGAGCTACGACGCGGCAGTGGCGAACTATCGCGGCACGGTGCTGACGGCGTTCCAGGGCGTGGAGAACGATCTCTCGGGGCTGCGCATCCTCGCGCAGCAGGCCGAGGTGCTCGACGCCGCGGTGCGCGACGCGACGCGCGGCGCGCAGATCGCGCAGAACGAATACGAGGCGGGAACGGTGGACTACACGACGGTCGCGACGGCCCTCGCCACGCAGCTGACCAATCAGCAGAGCGCGCTCAGCGTGCACCAGCAGCGGTTGCTCGATACGGCCTCGCTGATCGGCGACCTGGGCGGCGGGTGGTCCGGCGCGCTGCACGACGCGCAGCATCCGTCGCGTAAGGTAGCGCCCGCCTCTGACGCGGCGGCGGCAGGCGCGGGCACGGGCACGGGCACGGGCGCCCAGGCGAACGTCGAG
>DATBXG010000786.1:0-3744 GCA_036514415.1 Paraburkholderia sp. | reverse complement strand
CGACCTGGCCGTCGTCGAGGATGCGGCCCGGATACAGGTTCACGAGCACCGAGGCGGAGGGCGCTTCGCGCTCGCGCACGAACACCGAGGGCTTCGGAATGGCCAGATGCACGCGCGCCGACTTCACGCTCGCGATCGACTGAATCGTTTGCTCGAGCTCGCCTTCGAGCGCGCGCTGGTAATTCACCTGCTCGGCGAACTGGCTGATGCCGAACTTCTGGTTGTCCATCAGCTCGAAGCCCACCGAGCCGTTCTTCGGCAGGCCCTGGGAGGCGAGGCGCAGGCGCATTTCGTTGACCTGCTCCGAGGGCACGAGAATGGCGCCGCCGGCGTCCGAGAGCTTGTAGGGAACGTTTGCGGCCTGGAGGGCAGTAATGATGGCACCGCCATCACGGTCCGACAGATTGCTGTACAGCACCTTGTAGTCGGGTGCGCGCGACCAGAGGACAAGACCCGCGACCACGGCCACGAGCAACGCCACGGCAAAAATGAGCGGCGCGCGCGGGTTGCCGCGCACGTTGCGCAGCGACGAAAGCGAGCCGAGGCGTTGCGCGAAGCCGCCGCCGAGGTCTTCCGCGCCGCCCAGGCCTGCGCCCGCGCCAGCGCCGGGCGCGGCGCCCGCGCCAGAGGTGGCGAGGCCCAGGCGGGCATCGGGGTTGATCAACGAGTTGGCAGTCGAATCCATGCGACGGGTATCTCCGGAGGCTTGCAGGTCTCGCCGCGCACGGCGGAGACTTTCACGAGACGCATTATCCGGGGCCACTGGCAAGCCGATTGCGCGAATAGAGCCGGGTTTTCCCCCTAGTTTCGGGGCTGTCGAAAACAGCCCGCTGCTATGCTCTCCCCCAGATTCGGCGTCCTGTCGGTGCGCCGCGCCGGCCGGGCCCGCCGCATCGCTTGACGCCCGGCCTCGGGGCTCGTCCCCGGAACACCCCGCATGTCCCCTTTTCGTGGAGCAAACATGACCGTGCCAGTATCCCCGCTCACGTCCGCCCTCGCGCAAATGCAGTCGATGGCGACGCAGGCGGCCGGCGGCCCCACCGCAGCCGACGAGAAGTCGGGCGCGGCGACGGCCGGCGGGTTCGCCGCGGCCCTCAAGTCGTCGCTCGACCAGATCAGCGACGCCCAGCAGAAGGCGGTGGGCGAGTCGCAGGCGTTCGAGCTGGGCGCGAACAACGTGTCGCTCAACGACGTGATGGTCGACATGCAGAAAGCCAATATCGGTTTCCAGTTCGGCTTGCAGGTGCGCAACAAGCTGGTCGCGGCCTACACCGACATCATGCAGATCCAGGTCTGACGGTGCCCGAGGCCTCCGCCCGCTCGATGCGCTAAAGCTTCCCCCGCTACGATCCGATAACCCGGCTAGAACTGCTCGCCGCTGCGCTCGCGCAACGTGTCGGGCGACCGCATTCACAGCCACACGTATCGAGGAGGAGCGCCGATGTTTTCCCCTGCCCAATCTGGAGCCAACGCCTATGCACGCGTGGGCGTCGAAACGGGGGTCATGGGTGCGAGCCCGCACAAGCTGATCGCGCTCCTCTATCAGGGAGCGCGGCAAGCCATCGCGCAGGCACGGATGCATTTGCAGGTCGGCAACGTCGGCCCGCGCTGCGAGGCGATCGCCAAGGCGATCCGGATTGTCGAGAGCGGACTCCAGCTCGCGTTGAACGTCGAGGCGGGCGGCGAGATCGCGCAACGCCTCAATGCGCTGTACAGCTACATGACGAGGCGCTTGCTGGAAGCCAATATTAAACAGAGCGAGACCATGCTGGTCGAGGTCGACGGACTGCTGGCTACGCTCGAAGAAGCCTGGTTGGGGATAGCGCCGGAAGTGGCGCGGATGGCCGAAAAGTCGTCTGCGTCAGGACCCGGCTCACTGACGAGATGAGTTCAAAAGCAGACTACTTCGCCCGCTACGAAGCGATCGCGGCTGTCTCGGAGCGGATGCTCAGCGCAGCGCGCGATGCGCACTGGAACGATCTGATCGGCCTGCAGGAGGAATACCGGCTCCTGGTCGATGCCCTCAAGGACGCCGAAGGGGTCGTACGGCTCAGCGTCGACGAACGGGCGCGCAAGTACGAGCTGATCCGCCAGATCCTCGCCGACGACGCCGCCATTCGCGACCTCGCGAGCCCTTGCATGGCGCGCCTGTCGGCGCTCTTTTACGGCACCGTGCAGCCCGCGCGGGTCTTGCAGGAAATCTACGGCGCGCGCTAGCGCGGCGCGCCGGCGTGCCTTCGGGCGCGCGAAGTGCTCGAGGCGGCGGCCGTGACCGGCAAATGAGCGCCGCGCGAGGCATCGGCACAGAGGTCACCAGGAACCGGCAGCGGAGCGCCGTGCGCAGATCCGGAAAATCATGAACGGAATCGACACCGGAGCCGCCGCGCTCCAAGCGAGCCGCATCGCGGCGCTCACGCCGGTCGGCCCGCAAGGCGCCGCCGGGGCGGCGCAAACGGGCGTCTCCGCGCTCGCGACGGGCACAGCCGCGCTCGCCGACACCGAAACCAGCACCAGCAGCAGCTCCCAGAACTCGACGCAGACCGTCCTTTCGGCGGTTGCGCTGGCGCTCGACGCCATCATCCGCTCGGGCGGCGAGGCGACGCCCGCCGTGGTGGGCCGCGCGCCGCTCTGGGCGAATCCGGAAGCCGGCGGCCCGGCCGGGGCGCCCGGCGGCGCGGCCTCTTTGCCGCTGCCCGGCGTAGCAGGGGCCGAAGCCCAGGCGGTGGAAGCCGCACTGCTGGCCGACACCGCGCTCGCGGCGCAGGCCGGGGCCGGCGAAGCGCTGGCCGGGGTCGCTGGCGCAGGGAGCAGCGCCGACGCGCAAAGCGCGTCTTCTCAAACCGCACAAACTGCGCAAGCCGCACAAAGCGCTCAGGCCGGACAGACCAGCCAGGCCGGCGCCGCAACGCTTGCCGGCCCGGTCGCCGCGCTGGCCGCATCGCTCGCGCAGACCGTGAGCGCCAGCGGACTCTTTTACGAAGCCCATCTCGCGCAGTGGCTGCGCGGCCAGCGCTCGCCCGCCGAGCTTGCCGAGGAGCCGCAGAACCGCCTGCTCGCCGCCAACTCGCAGCTGTCGCTCGACTGGAGCCGCGCCGCGGACGAGATCGACGACGTGCAGTGGACTGAAACATTCTCCGACGCGCCCGGCGGCGCGCGCGGCGAGGCGGCCAACGCCAGTGCCGCCAACGCCAACGCTACATTGGCGCGCGCCTTCCCCGGGCTGGCCGATCTGCACGGCGACGCGGCCATGGGGCAAACCCAGAGTCAGGGGCGCGCAGCCGCGACGCTGGCCGACACCCTGCTGCCCGCCATGCACGACACGGCCGCGCAGGCTGCCGGCCCGTCGGTCCATCCGGCGGTGATTCCCCTCGTGCGCCAGCAGCTCGACCTGCTCGCGACCGGCGAGTTTCGCTGGAACGGCGAGGCCTGGCCGGGCGTGCGGGTCGACTGGAGCATCCAGCAGGACGACTATGACGCTCGCGACCCGTACCAGGGCGCGGGCGGCGTGGACCCCGACGACATTCCATGGCGCACGCGCCTCACGCTCGCGCTGCCGCAGCTCGGCACCGTCGATGCGGAGCTGACGCTCACGGGCTCGACGCTTGCCGTGCGCGTGCAGGCGAGCACGGGCGGCGCCGCGCAACTCACCGCGGAAAGCGACGCGCTGCGCGGACGGCTCGAAGCGCTCGGGCTCACGCTCGCGGGGTTGTCGATCCGCGAGGTCGGCGGCGGCGCGGCGGCGAG
>DATBXG010000785.1:0-4686 GCA_036514415.1 Paraburkholderia sp. | reverse complement strand
GCGGCCCTGGGACAAAGGTATCGTCGGCGAGCACACCATCGACTTCATCCGCCAGTTCAAGGTGGATTACGCGATCATCGGCACCTCGGCCATCGAGACCGACGGCACGCTGCGCGACTTCGACACGCGCGAAGTCCGCGTGGCGCAGGCCATCATCGAGCATGCACGCACGGTCTACCTCGTGGCCGACCATTCGAAGGTCGGCCGCCCGGCGCTCGTGCGCCAGGGGCATCTGAGCCAGGTTCACGCGCTCTTCACCGACCAGCCGCTGCCCGAGGAAATGAACGAAGCGGTGCTCGCGGCGGGCACGCAGGTTCACGTCGCCGCATAAGCCGCGGGATTTTCAACCGCGCGTTTTCTCCATTTCCGATCTGAAATCCGGCGCGCTTCGCGAGCGGGCGCGGTGTTGCCTGCCGCAATCACGCGGGAAACGCGCTAGCGCCCCGTTTTCATTCGCGCCTGACGAACGTTCGATACCTGTTCGATGAATGTTCGTTTACGCACTGCTTTCAGCTAATTCCCCGTAAATCGAACCTTTACTTTTTCGTTCTTGTTCGATAAATTTCGAATTCGAACATTTAGAGGTTCGTTTTTCTTTCAGGGACACAGCAGGGTGACTCAACAGAACCGGTACGATCTGCTCGTCGTGGGCGGCGGGATCAACGGCGCAGGCATCGCGCGCGACGCGGCCGGCCGCGGGTTGTCGGTGCTCCTTTGCGAGCAGGACGATCTCGCCTCGCATACCTCGTCGTGCAGCACCAAGCTGATTCACGGCGGGCTGCGCTATCTCGAGTACAAGGAATTCGGGCTCGTGCGCAAGGCGCTGCAAGAGCGCGAAACGCTGCTGCGCGCAGCGCCCCACATTATGTGGCCGCTGCGTTTCGTCATGCCGCACATGCCGAATCTGCGTCCCGCCTGGCTCATTCGCATGGGCCTGTTTCTCTACGACCATCTTGCGAAGCGCGAATTGCTGCCGGGCTCGCGCGGCATCGACATGCGCCGCCATGCGGCGGGCGCGCCGCTCATCGATTCGATCCGGCGCGGCTTCGTGTATTCGGACGGCTGGGTCGACGACGCGCGTCTCGTCGTGCTCAACGCGCTCGACGCGCAAGAGCGCGGCGCGCAAATCCTCACGCGCACGAAGCTCGTTTCCGCCGTGCGCACGACCGCCACGAACGGCGCGAATGGCACGGATAGCGAATGGCAGGCGCTCCTGCGCCGCCCGGACGGCAGCACCTTCGACGTGCGCGCTCGCGCCGTCGCCAACGCGGCCGGCCCGTGGGTGGGCGAGGTGCTGCACGGTGCGCTCGGGCGCGGCGCGCAGCACAGCGTGCGGCTCGTGAAGGGCAGCCACATCGTGACGAAGCGCCTGTTCGATCACGACCACGCGTACATCTTCCAGAACCCGGACAAGCGCATCATCTTCGCGATTCCGTACGAGCATGACTTCACGCTGATCGGCACGACCGACGTGGAGTATCACAACGACCCCGCGAAGGTCTCGATCGACGGCGACGAAACGCGCTATCTGTGCGAGTCGATCAACCGCTATTTCAAGCGCAAGATCTCTCCCGCCGACGTGCAATGGACCTACTCGGGCGTGCGTCCGCTGCTCGAGGAAGAGGGCGCGGAGAACGCGTCCGCCGTCACGCGCGACTACAAGCTCGAACTCGACGAGACCGCGGGCGCACCGCTTCTTTCGGTGTTCGGCGGCAAGATCACGACCTTCCGCAAGCTGGCGGAAGAAGCATCCGACCTGCTGTGCCGCGCGCTCGGCCACACCGCACCCGCATGGACTGCCGGCGCGCCGCTGCCCGGCGGCGACATCGCGCACGCGCGCTTCGAGCCATTTGCGCAGGACTTCGCGAAGCGCCACCCGTGGCTACCCGCCGCGCTGGCGCGCCGTTACGCGCGTGCGTATGGCACGCGCGCCTGGCGTCTCGTGGGCGACGCGCAGTCGCTCGCGGACCTCGGCGCCGAAGTCGCGCCCGGCATCTACGAAGCCGAGTTGCGCTATCTGCGCGACGCCGAATGGGCCACGCGCGCCGAAGACGTGCTGTGGCGCCGCTCGAAGCTCGGCCTGCATGTCGCGGCGGGCACGCTCCCCGGCGTGGCCGCTGCCATCGATGGCTGGTTTGCCGCAACAAGCGCGACGGCGACCGCGCAGCATTGAAGTTCGCCGGCTTGAGCAACATCAAGAAACGTCAAGCAGTTCTATGTAATTTTGAGCATCGCCACGCGCCGCCTCTTGCGGCGCGTTATCAAAAACACTTACAGATGGAGATGAGAGACATGCAGGAACAGTACATCCTTGCGCTCGACCAGGGCACCACGAGTTCGCGCGCCATGCTTTTCGACCGCCAGGGCAACATCGTTTCGATTGCCCAGAAAGAGTTCGAACAGATCTATCCGCAGCCGGGCTGGGTCGAGCACGATCCGCAGGAAATCTGGTCGACGCAGGCCGGCGTGGCCGCCGAGGCCGTTACGCGCGCGGGCCTGAACGGCACCAACATCGCGGCGATCGGCATTACGAACCAGCGCGAGACGACGATCGTCTGGGACCGCGAGACCGGCCATCCTATCTACAACGCCATCGTCTGGCAGGACCGCCGCACGGCCGACTTCTGCGATTCGCTCAAGGCGCGCGGCCTCGAAGAGAAGGTGCGCGCGAAGACCGGCTTGCCGATCGATTCGTACTTTTCGGGAACGAAGATCCGCTGGATTCTCGACAACGTGCCCGGCGCGCGCGAGAAGGCGCGCCAAGGCAAGCTCGCTTTTGGCACCGTGGACAGCTGGCTCGTGTGGAACTTCACGAAGCACGAACTGCACGTGACCGACGTGACGAACGCGTCGCGCACCATGCTCTTCAATATCCACACGCGTCAATGGGACGACGAGCTGCTCGATGCGCTCGAAATTCCGCGCAGCATGCTGCCCGAAGTCCGTTCGTCATCCGAAATTTACGGTCACACCAAGACCACGGTGTTCGCCTCGAAGATTCCGCTGGCGGGCATCGCGGGCGACCAGCAGGCCGCGATGTTCGGCCAGATGTGCACGAGCACGGGCATGGTGAAGAACACCTACGGCACGGGCTGCTTCCTGATGATGAACACGGGCGAGAAGCCCATCGAGTCGAAGAACAATCTCGTGACGACGATCGCGTGGCAGATCGGCGATGAGATCAACTACGCGCTCGAAGGCAGCATCTTCATTGCAGGCGCAGTGGTGCAGTGGCTGCGCGACGGCATGGGGATCATCAAGAGCGCGCCGGAGATCGAGGCGCTTGCTGCGAGCGTGCCGCATACGGACGGCGTGTACCTCGTGCCGGCCTTCGCGGGCCTCGGCGCGCCGCACTGGAACGCCCGTGCGCGCGGCACGCTGTTCGGCGTGACGCGTGGCACGACCTCGGCACATCTGGCGCGCGCGGCGCTCGATTCGATCGCGTACCAGTCGCTCGACGTGCTGGCCGCGATGGAAGCGGATGCGGGCATCAGCGTGGGCGAGCTGCGCGTGGACGGCGGCGCGAGCGCGAACAACCTGCTCATGCAGTTCCAGGCCGATTTGCTCGGCGTGGACGCCGTGCGCCCGAAGATCACCGAAACCACGGCGCTCGGCGCGGCCTACCTCGCAGGTCTCGCAACGGGCTACTGGCAGAACGTGGGCGAGCTGCAGAGCCAGTGGAAGCTCGACCGGCGCTTCGCTCCGTCGATGCAGGCAGCGCAGGTCGATGCCTGCCGCGCGGGCTGGCAGCGCGCGGTGCGTGCGGCCAAGGCCTGGGCCGACGACTCGCACTGAGCGGCGCAGTCACGTTTCAAATTACAAAGCATAACGAACTAACATAACCCGCGACCGGATTGCATGCGCCTCGTGCGCATGCGCGGCGCGGGCAGAGAGACTACGAGACTATCATGTCACCCTATATTGCGGAATTCATCGGCACGGCCATTCTCGTGCTGCTCGGCAACGGCGCTGTTGCCAACGTGCTGCTTGCAAAAACGAAGGGCAAGGGCGCCGACCTCATCGTCATCGTGATGGGCTGGGCGATGGCCGTATTCGTGGCGGTCTACGTGACCGCCTCGTTCAGCGGCGCGCACCTCAATCCGATCGTGACCATCAGCCTCGCGCTGGCGGGCAAGTTCGCGTGGTCAAAGGTCGGAGGCTATATTGCGGCGCAGATGCTGGGCGGTATGGCCGGCGCGCTGCTCGTGTGGCTCGCGTATCGACAGCACTTCGCGAACGAGGCCGACCCGGATATCAAGCTCGCAGTGTTTTGCACGGCGCCCGCGATTCGCAGCAAGCGGCACAACGTGTTGACGGAGGCGATCTGCACCTTTGTGCTGATCCTCGGCGTGCTTTATCTGGCCGCGCCGCAGGTGGGCCTCGGCGCGCTCGACGCGCTGCCCGTGGGCCTGCTCGTGCTCGGCATCGGCATTTCGCTCGGCGGCCCGACCGGCTATGCGATGAGCCCGGCGCGCGACCTCTCGCCGCGCATCATGCACGCGCTGCTGCCCATTCCGGGCAAACGTGACAGCGACTGGCGCTATGCGTGGATTCCGGTGCTTGGGCCGCTTGCGGGCGGCGCGGCGGCGGCCGGTCTCTATCACTATCTCCACGCCATCACCTGATCTATTGAGCCTTCGCGCCTTCGAGCAAGGCGCGTTGCAGTGCACAAAGCCCGCGAGCGCC
>DATBXG010000784.1:0-3083 GCA_036514415.1 Paraburkholderia sp. | reverse complement strand
AATCGTCTCGCGCCACGCGATCGTAGGCGGACGCGTCACGACTTCGAGTTTGTACTGATCGGTTAACCGCTCCAGCATGTAGCGCAAGTGCAGTTCGCCCAGCCCGCGCACGACGGTTTCATTGGTCCCCTCGGGGTGATCGATCTGCAGGCAGGGGTCTTCGGCGGCGAGCTTTTGCAGCACCTCCCACACGCGTTGCTCATTCCCAGGCCGCGCCGGCTCGATCGCGAGGCCGTAGATCGGATTGGGAAACGCGGGCGGCGTGAGATGGATGTTGCCGTCCTCGGGCGCGTCGTGCAGCACGGCATCGAAGCCGATGTCGTCGGCCTTCGCCACCGCGCAGATATTGCCCGGCCCGGCGCGCTGGACTTCCGTATGCTCCTTGCCCTGCAGCATCAACAGATGCGCGACCTTGAACGGCTGGCGCGCGTTGCCGATATAGAGCTGGCTGTCGCGCGTGACGGTGCCCTGATGAATACGAAACACGGCCACCTTGCCGATATACGGGTCCATCACGATCTTGAACACATGCGCGAGCACGTGCTTGTCGGCGTCGGGCTCGGCCTGCACGGGTTCCACCTTGCCGTCCGCCTCGCGATAAAAGAGCGGCGGATTGCCTTCGGTGACGTTGGGCAGGAGCCGAACGAATACGTCGAGCAGTTGCGCGATGCCCGCGCCCGTCGCTGCGGACGTGAAGCACACCGGCACGAGATGCCCTTCGCGCAAGGCACGCTCGAAAGGCGCATGCAGTTGTTCGGGACTGATGGCTTCGCCCTGCTCGAGGTAGAGCTCCATCAACTCGGGATCGAGTTCGATCACCTGGTCGATGAGCGCGTTGTGCGCCGCTTCCACGGAATGAAAATCGGCCTCTCCCGCGGGGTTGAAAAAGCAGTCGACCACCTCGCGCCCGCCTTGCGCGGGCAGATTGATCGGCAGGCAGTTTTTGCCAAAGGTCTCCTGAATCTGCGCGAGCAACCCGGGCAAATCGACCTTTTCAGCGTCGATGCCGTTCACGACGATCATCCGGCACAGCTTGCGCTGCTGCGCGTACGTCATCATGCGGGTCGTCGTCATCTCGATGCCCGTGCGCGCATTGATGACGATGGCCGCCGTTTCCACCGCAGGCAGCGCGCTGATCGACATGCCGGCGAAGTCGGGGTAGCCGGGTGTGTCGAGCAGGTAGATGCGAGTGTCCTGGTAGTCGAACCAGGCGACGGCGGAATTGAGGGAGTGGTGGTACTTGCGTTCGAGGGGATCGAAATCGCAGAGGGCGGTGCCGCGATTCACACTGCCTGGCGCGTGCAGCGCGCCGCCCTGGTGCAGGAGCGCTTCGGCAAGCGAGGTCTTGCCGCAGCCGGCATGGCCGACCAGAGCGATCGTGCGGATGGCTTCGGGACTGTAATCCATGGCCGCCGTCGTCCTTTAGTGGATGTTCGGCAATTATTGGCGATATTTCCATGCTCTGCCAATCCCACGCTGCAAAGAAGCGTGCAGGAGCGAGCGCAGTTGCAGTTACGCTGCGGTGCAATATTCAGGTGAACTGTCGAAGGCGCTTGCGGCATACGGCTGAGGGGACGGATCGCGCGTTGGCCGGTCACGGCTCGCGCGACGTGCCCGAGCGGTCGATCAGCGCCTGAAGCAGCTCGATCGGCAGCGGAAAGACGATGGTCGAGTTCTTGTCGGCGGCGATCGTGGTGAGCGTCTGCAGATAGCGCAGCTGCATGGCCTGAGGCTGCCGCGCGAGGCACTGCGCGGCCTGCAGCAATTTTTCGGACGCCTGCAGTTCGCCTTCGGCGTGAATCACCTTCGCGCGGCGCTCGCGCTCGGCTTCGGCCTGGCGCGCGATCGCGCGCACCATCGTTTCGTTCAGATCGACGTGCTTGATCTCGACGTTCGACACCTTGATGCCCCATGCGTCCGTTTGCGCGTCGAGCGTCTTCTGGATATCGGCGTTCAGTTGCTCGCGCTCGGCGAGCAGGGCGTCCAGTTCGTTCTTGCCGAGCACGGAACGCAGCGTGGTTTGCGCGAGCTGGCTCGTCGCGTCCATGTAACGTGCGACCTGAATCACGGCCTTTTCCGGGTCCACTACGCGAAAGTAGACCACGGCGTTCACCTTCACCGACACGTTGTCGCGCGTGATGACGTCCTGCGAGGGCACGTCGAACACGACGGTACGCAGGTCGATGCGCACCGCCACCTGCACGACGGGGATGATGAGCACGAGGCCCGGTCCCTTGACCTTCCAGAAGCGCCCGAGCATGAACACGACCCCGCGCTCGTATTCCTTGAAGATGCGGATGGACGACAGGACGAGCAGCACCGCCAGCGCGATCAGGAGGCTCGTGAAGCCGAACGTGTAGCCGATCATGGACGTTCTCCTTTGTTGTGTGCGGCGTCCTGCAGCGGCGTGACGGTGAGCGTGAGGCCGCTGCGCGCGGTGACGCGCACGCGGCTGCCGGCGCCGAGCGGCACCTCGCAGGCGACGCGCCAGCGCTCGCCGTGCACGCGCGCCCAGCCCGTGGAAGAGGCCGCTTGGCCGGGGCGGGGCTCGGGGTGCAGGCCCTCGTCGATCACTTCGCCAACGGTGCCCACGATGGCCTCCGCGCCGGTCACCACGGGCCGCCGCCGCGCCCGCAGCGCCACGCTGGACACGACCGCGACGAACGCTGCGCCGCCCAGCGCGAGGCCCGCGATGAGCGGTATCGGGATGCCGTAGCCGGGCTCACTGGTGTCGATCAGCATGAGCGCGCCGATCGAGAACGCCACGATGCCGCCGAAGCCGAGCACGCCAAACGTCGGCAGAAACGCCTCCGCGATCAGGCACGCGAGGCCGAGCAGCACGAGCCCGAGGCCCGCGTAGTTCACGGGCAGCAGCTGCATGGCGAACAGGCCCACCAGCAGGCAGGTCGCGCCGGCTACGCCGGGCAGCACGAAGCCGGGGTTCGCGAACTCGAAGAAGAGCCCGTAAATGCCGAGCGTCAGCAGGATCAGCGCGACGTTGGGGTCGGCGATGATCGAGAGGAAGCGGTTGCGCCAGTCGGGCGCGACGACTTCGAGCGGCGCATGCGCGGTGGCGAGGCGCA
>DATBXG010000783.1:0-6077 GCA_036514415.1 Paraburkholderia sp. | reverse complement strand
CGCCGTATCGGCCGCACGGCGAAGGTCGAGGCCGTCACCGATCCGCGCAACACGATCGTCTCGGTCAAGCGCTTCATGGGCCGTGGTAAGGCCGACGTCGAAGGCGCGGCGAACGCGCCGTACGATTTCGTCGACGCACCGGGCATGGTGCAGATCCAGACCGTCGATGGCGTGAAGAGCCCGGTCGAAGTCTCGGCGGAAATTCTCGCGACGCTGCGCCAGCGCGCCGAAGACACGCTCGGCGACGAACTCGTCGGCGCCGTCATCACCGTGCCGGCGTACTTCGACGAAGCCCAGCGCCAGGCGACCAAGGACGCCGCGCGTCTCGCGGGCCTGAACGTGCTGCGCCTGCTCAACGAGCCGACCGCGGCGGCGATCGCGTACGGACTCGACAACGGGGCCGAAGGCCTCTATGCCGTCTACGACCTCGGCGGCGGCACCTTCGACCTGTCGATTCTCAAGCTCACGAAGGGCGTGTTCGAAGTGCTGGCGGCCGGCGGCGACTCGGCGCTCGGCGGCGACGATTTCGACCATGTGCTCTTCGCGTACGCGCTGGAGCAGTCGGGCATCGAGCGCGCGGCGCTCGCGCCCGAAGACGTGCGTCTCCTGCTCGACCGCGTGCGCGACGCGAAAGAAGCTCTCTCGTCCGCGCCCGAGGCGCGCATCGCGGCCACGCTTTCGAACGGCAGGCAGATCGCGCTGACGATCGACGAGCCGCGCTTCGAAACGCTGACGCAGGCGCTCGTGCAGCGCACGCTCACGCCCACGAAGAAGGCGCTGCGCGACGCCAGGATCGCCGCGAAGGATGTGAAGGGCGTCGTGCTGGTGGGCGGCGCGACGCGCATGCCGGTGATCCGCCGCGCCGTGGCGCAGTACTTCGGCCAGGCGCCGCTCACGAATCTGGACCCGGACCAGGTCGTCGCGCTCGGCGCCGCGATCCAGGCCGACCTGCTCGCGGGCAACCGCGGCGGCGACGACGACTGGCTGCTGCTCGACGTGATTCCGCTCTCGCTCGGCGTGGAAACGATGGGCGGCCTCGTCGAGAAGATCATCCCGCGTAACTCGACCATTCCGGTCGCGCGCGCGCAGGACTTCACGACGTTCAAGGATGGTCAGACGGCGATGGCGATCCACGTGGTGCAGGGCGAGCGCGAGCTCGTGGCCGACTGCCGCTCGCTCGCGCGCTTCGAGCTGCGCGGCATTCCGCCGATGGCGGCGGGCGCGGCGCGCATTCGCGTGACCTACCAGGTGGACGCGGACGGTCTCCTGTCCGTGTTCGCGCGCGAGCAACTCTCGGGCGTGGAAGCCTCGGTGGTGGTGAAGCCGTCCTACGGTCTCGCCGACGACGACGTGGCCCGCATGCTCGAAGACAGCTTCAAGACCGCTGAAGTCGACATGCGTGCCCGCGCGCTGCGCGAGGCTCAGGTCGAGGCGCAACGCATCATCGAAGCGACGAACGTAGCGCTCGCCGCTGACGGCGAATTGCTCGACGAAGCCGAGCGCGCGCAGGTCGACACGCTGATCGCCGCGCTCGCGCAAGTCGCGCAGGGCGAGGACGCCGGCGCGATCGAAGCGGCGACGAAGGCACTTTCCGAAGGCACCGACGAGTTCGCCGCGCGCCGCATGGACAAGGGCATCAAGCGAGCGCTGGCGGGCAAGAAGCTCGACGAGATCGGCTAAAGGCGTAAGGATCAGAGCGAACGCGGCGTTGGCAAACGCCGCTCGCGCGTGCGTGCTTTCCCGATGCAGGGGAGCGCGCGACGCCAGTAGAATGGGCACATGCCGCCGTCGCAGGCAGGGCATGCGCCCGATATGAAAGTTATTGGATACGGAAATCACAATGCCTCAAATCGTGGTGCTGCCCCATGTCGAACTGTGTCCTGAGGGCGCGGTCATCGACGCCCGGCCGGGCGAGAGCGTGTGCGACGCGCTGCTCGAATACGGCATCGAAATCGAGCACGCATGCGAGAAGTCGTGTGCCTGCACGACCTGTCACGTGATCGTGCGCGAAGGCTTCGACGCGCTCGAACCGTCGGAGGAAGACGAAGACGATCTGCTCGACAAGGCGTGGGGACTCGAGCCGACGTCGCGACTGTCGTGCCAGGCCCTCGTGCCCGAAAACGACGACCTGGTGGTCGAGATTCCGCGTTACTCGATCAACCATGCGAAGGAAAACCACTGAGCCACTGAGAGGAGCGGGCAGCCATGAAATGGACCGATACGCAGGACATCGCGATGGCGTTGACGGACACCCATCCAGAGGTCGATCCGCAGTACGTGCGCTTCACCGATCTGCACCGCTGGATCACTGAACTCGACGGTTTCGACGACGACCCCGAGCGCTCGAACGAGAAAATCCTGGAAGCCATCCAGGCCGCGTGGATAGAAGACGCGGACTACTGATTCCTGGCGCTTTTCGGGAAGTAGACGAGAAAAAGGCGATTCGCCAATACGGCGAATCGCCTTTTTTATTGCGCCAGGTCTGCATCAATGGAACGCGCGGCCTTGATCAGATCAACTCGCGCAATCGGCCAGAGCAATCAGCCCGCGACCAGTGAGCCGTTCTCCACGCGCACGCGCTCGCCCTGCTGGAACGGTGGCGCTTCGTGATACGTGAAGTAGCGCGTCTTGCCGTTCTCCATGCGCACGCGCACCGTATAGGTCGTCGTGCTGCGCAGATGCTTTTCGACCGAGTTGCCGGCGAAGCCGCCGCCCAGCGCGCCGAGCAGCGTCATCGCAGTACGGCCGTTGCCCGAGCCGAACTGGTTGCCGACCACGCCGCCGGCCACCGCGCCGCCCACCGCGCCGATACCGGTGCCGTGGCCTTCCTGCTTGACCTCGGAGATCGCGACGACCGTGCCGCACGTCGAGCAGGCGGCCTGCGAGGGCTGCGCTGGCGGCGCTTCCTGCGCGTACTGCTGCTGCGAAGGCTGCGGCTGCTGGACGGGCTGTTGTCCGTATTGCAGCGCCGGGGCGACCGGTACGGCCGTTTGCCGTTGCGCTTGCGCCGGGGCAGGTTGAGGCTCTGCTGGCGCATTCGGTTCGTTCTGCGCGTATTGCGAGGCCTGCACCGCCTTCGTCGAGTCGACCGCCGGCGGTGGAGCCGTCATGGCGGTCTGGCCCGTCTGAACCTGGGCGCTCTGTTCGGCCGTGCTGGAGGCCTTCGGGAAGACGCCGGTGATGGCCGCGGTTGCCGCAAGGCTGGCGACGATGACGGCGGCCGCCGCGGTCGCGATGAGCGGATGGAGGCGGCGTTTCGGTGTGGTCGGATCGGTTGTGTTCATGACAGGCTCCGTCTTTTGCAGAGTCGGCTCTCTTGAGGGTGCCAGTTTGAGCCAAGCCAACTCTGCGAGCGTTTCAATTTGTAACGCGGCGCCGCGACGGCTCAGACCCGCAAAGGGTGCGATCGGCGCGCGGCGTTGCACGGCGCGGTTTTCCACACCGGTGCAATCGGCGTACCTGTTGCAGGCCCGGCAGCCGCCGGCACATCTTACCGATTGTTACAAACATGCACGCTGAGATCGACCAAAGAAAAGGGGCGCATGCGGCGTGAACCGCATGCGCCCCTTCGTGTCAGGCGACGTTGCGCCTAGTCTTCGCGGCGCAGGTGCGGGAAGAGGATCACGTCGCGGATGCTTGCGCTGTCCGTGAGCAGCATGATGAGACGGTCGATACCGATGCCGCAGCCGCCCGTCGGGGGCATGCCGTACTCGAGCGCGCGGATGTAGTCGGCGTCGTAGAACATGGCTTCTTCATCGCCGGCGTCCTTCTGCTCGACCTGCTTCTTGAAGCGCGCGGCCTGGTCTTCCGGATCGTTGAGCTCCGAGAAGCCGTTGGCGATTTCGCGGCCGGTGATGAACAGTTCGAAGCGCTCGGTGATGCCCGGCAGCGTGTCCGAGGCGCGTGCAAGCGGCGAAACTTCGATGGGGTAGTCGATGATGTAGGTCGGCTCCCACAGTTGCGACTCTGCCGTCTCTTCGAAGAGCGCCAGTTGCAGCGAGCCCACGCCTGCGTTCAGGAACGCCGGCTGGTTCGTGTCCACGCCGAACTTCTTCAGTTCCGTGCGCAGGAAAGCCGCATCGGCGAGTTGCTCGTTCGTGTACTGCGGTGCGTACTTCTGGATCGCCTGCACGATCGTCAGACGGTGGAACGGCTTCGAGAGATCGAGCTCGCGGCCCTGGTACGTGAGCACGGCGGTGCCCGACGCATCGATGGCGGCCTGGCGGATCAGTTGCTCGGTGAAGTCCATGAGCCACGCGTAGTCGGTGTACGCGGCGTAGAACTCCATCATCGTGAATTCCGGATTGTGACGCGGCGACACGCCTTCGTTACGGAAATTCCGGTTGATTTCGAACACGCGCTCGAAGCCGCCCACGATCAGGCGCTTGAGATAGAGCTCAGGCGCGATGCGCATGAACATCTGCATGTCGAGCGCATTGTGGTGCGTGACGAAGGGCTTCGCGGCCGCGCCGCCCGGGATCGGGTGCAGCATCGGCGTTTCGACTTCCATGAAGCCGGAATCGGCCATGAAGCGGCGCACCGACGAAATCGCCTTGGTACGCGCCTGGAAGGTCTGACGCGCTTCGGGCGTGACGATCAGGTCGACGTAGCGCTGGCGGTAGCGCATTTCCTGGTCGGCGAGGCCGTGGAACTTGTCGGGCAGCGGACGCAGTGCCTTCGAGAGCAGGCGCAGTTCCGTGCAGCGCACCGAGAGTTCACCCTTGTTGGTGCGGAACAGCACGCCCTTTGCCGCGACGATGTCGCCCAGGTCCCACTTCTTGAACGCTTCGTAGGTCGCTTCGCCGACGTCGGCGGGCGTGATGAAGAACTGGATCTGGCCCGAGCCGTCGCGCACCGTCGCGAAGCTCGCCTTGCCCATCACGCGCTTGAGCATCATGCGGCCGGCAACCGCAACTTCGAGTGCCTGGGATTCGAGCGCGTCCTTGTCGGTGTCGGCGTAGTCGCGCTGCAGGTCGGCGGCGTGGTGGGTGGGGCGGAAGTCGTTGGGATAGGCGACGCCCGCCTCGCGCAGTGCGCGCAGTTTCTCGCGGCGCTCGGCGATGATCTGGTTGTCGTCGATTTCGGGCGCGGCGCTGGGCGCGCTCTGCTGGGTCGGTTCGGTCATGATGGCTCGGAGTTCTTTGATTCGCAGGTGTTTCGGCGAGTTTTCGGGGCTGCGGCCCCGGCATGGTCCTTCGCGGGACACGGCGCGCATCGCGCGCAGATAAGCGGACTTCGGTTCCTGCTGCGCGTCGCCCACCTCGCACTCGAAGCGGGCGGCGCAGCAGGAGAGGGCGGCATGCGGTGAACTGCTGCGCCCGTGACGTGCGGGAAGCTTACACGCCCTGTTTCAGGCTCGCGCTGATGAAGGCGTCGAGATCGCCATCGAGCACGGCCTTGGTGTTGCTGATTTCGACGTTGGTGCGCAGATCCTTGATACGGCTGTTGTCGAGCACGTAGGAGCGGATCTGGTGACCCCAGCCCACGTCCGACTTGCCCGCTTCGAGCTTGTCCTGTTCCGACTGGCGCTTGCGCATTTCGGCTTCGTACAGGCGCGACTTCAGCATGGCCATGGCTTCGGCGCGGTTGCGGTGCTGCGAGCGGTCGTTCTGGCACTGCACGACGATGCCCGACGGGACGTGCGTGATACGCACGGCGGAGTCGGTCTTGTTGATGTGCTGACCGCCCGCGCCCGAAGCGCGATACGTGTCGATGCGCAGATCGGCCGGATTGACTTCGATCTCGAACGAGTCGTCGATTTCCGGGTACACGAACACCGACGAGAACGACGTATGACGCCCGCCCGACGAGTCGAACGGCGACTTGCGCACGAGGCGGTGAATGCCGGTTTCGGTGCGCAGGAAGCCGTAGGCGTATTCGCCTTCGACCTTGATCGTCGCGCTCTTGATGCCGGCCACGTCGCCTTCGGATTCTTCGAGCACTTCAGTCTTGAAGCCCTTGCGTTCGCAGTAGCGCACGTACTGGCGCAGCAGCATGGACGCCCAGTCGCAGGCCTCGGTGCCGCCGGCCCCGGCCTGGATGTCGATGAACGCGTTGTTCGGATCGGCCGGGTTCGC
>DATBXG010000782.1:0-2630 GCA_036514415.1 Paraburkholderia sp. | reverse complement strand
GCAGGTTCCGCTCGTCGCGCTCGAAGCCGTGCCGCAGGCCGGTATCGTGGGCCGCGTGTGGGATTCGCTCATGCTCGTGGTCAACAAGAAGAAGTGATGACGGGCGCAGAGACGCAAGCGGCCGAGTCGCTAGTTTGGCTCAACGGTGAACTCACGCCGCTTTCCGAAGCGCGTATTCCCGTACTCGATCGCGGCTTCATCTTCGGCGACGGCATTTACGAGGTCGTACCCGTTTATGCGCTCGCCGCGGATGAGACGTGTGTGCGCGTGCCGTTTCGCATTGCGCAGCATCTCGCGCGTCTCAAGCGCTCGCTCGAGAAGGTCGGCATTGCGAATCCGTTCGACGAATCGGGCTGGCGCGCGCTCGTCGCGCGTCTGATCGAGGCGAACGAAGCCGCGGGCACGCTCGCGCGCGATGCTCACGCCAACTTCTACGTGCAGGTGACGCGCGGCGTCGCGCCACGCGGCCACGCATTCCCGGCGGCGGCCACGCCTACCGTGTTCGCGATGGTCAATCCGCTCAAGCTGCCGGGCGTCGCGCAGCGCGAGCATGGCGTGCGCTGCGTGACGGCCGAAGACAAGCGCTGGCTGAATTGCGACATCAAGTCGACCTCGCTGCTCGGCAACGTGTTGATGGCGCAGCACGCCGCGGAAAACGACGCGTTCGAAACGATCCAGCTGCGCGACGGCTGGCTCACCGAGGCATCGTCGTCGAATGTGTGGGTCGTGAAGGGCGGCGCGCTCTTTGCACCGCCGCGCAGCAATCGCATACTCGAAGGCATTCGTTACGGCCTGATCGAGGAGCTGGCCGAGGAATGCGGCGTGCGCTTCGAAGCGCGCGAGATCGCCGAAGCCGAACTGCGCGAGGCGGACGAGGTGCTCGTGACCTCGGCAACGAAGGAAGTGCTGGCGGTCGTCGCGCTCGACGGCACGCCAGTAGGCGACGGCAAGCCGGGCCCGGTCTATGCCGCGCTCCATGCGGCGTACCAGCGCGCGAAGCAACGCGAGGCGCAGGCAGTACGCGCATTGGCCGCCGAGCTACAGGTAGTGGAGAAATGAACGTGACACAACAGGCAAACAACCCCGAAGCGAAAGAATCGCTGATCGAATTCCCCTGCGACTTCCCCATCAAGGTGATGGGCAAGACGCATCCGGAATTCCAGGACACCATCGTGACGGTGCTGCGCGCATTCGACGGCGGCTTCGACGCAACGACCATCGAGACGCGTCCGTCGAGCGGCGGCAACTACACGGGCCTCACCGTGACGGTGCGCGCCACGAGCCAGGCGCATCTCGACGACATCTATCGCGCCCTCACCGGGCATCCGATGGTAAAGATCGTGCTGTAAGCGCTGGCGCCTCGCTGGCTGCTGCTGGAACGACGAGGGCCGCCATGTGCGGCCCTCGTTGCGTCTACGGCTTTCAGGGCACGTCGCCCACCCGCGCGCGTTGCGCCGCTGCGGCGGCCGTGATGAGCGGGCCCGCCTCGCAGGCGTCCTCGTAGAGCTGCCGAAAGCGCGCGACCTCGTCGAACACCCAGTCGCGGAACGCCTGCACGCGCGCGGTCTGCATGCGCTGCGGCGGGCAGATGAAGTAGTAGCGCCACGGGCTCGGGCCGTCGATGTCCTTGAAGAGGCGCACGAGGCGCCCGAGCGTGATCTCGTGCATGGCGAGCGAGCGGCGCACGAGCGCGATGCCCTGGCCGTCCATGGCTGCCTGCAACAGGTTCGACGAGTCCTGGTAGAGCACGCCGCGCTTCGGTTCGGGTAGGTCCTGCAAGCCCGCTGCGTCGAACCACGGACGCCAGAGTTCGTCGTCGGAGCGCAGCAGCGGCAGCTTCGCCAGTTCGCGCGGCTCGGTGGGCAGATTGCCGCCGTTGAAGTTGGGCGAGCAGGCGGGAAAGAAGATCTCGTCGAGCAGGAGTTCGGCGTGCAGCCCCGGATAGTGGCCGTAGCCAAAGCGGATGGCGACATCGACGTCGTCGCGCGCGAAGTCGGTGAGCGAATTCGTGGATTGCAGCTCGACGTCCCACTGCGGATGCGCCTCGATGAAACGGCCGATGCGCGGCGTGACCCAGCGCGCCGCGAACGACGACAGCATCGAAACGACCAGCCGCCGGTCGCGGTCGCCGGCGCGGATCTCCTGGGTGGCGTGCGCGAGCTGATTGAGCGCCTCGCGCACCTGGCCGGCGTAGCGGCGGCCGGTGTCGGTCACGCGCACGCGTTTGCCGTCGCGGGCGAAGAGCGCCACGCCCAGCTCCGCTTCGAGCGCGCGGATCTGGTGGCTCACGGCGCCGTGCGTGACGAAGAGCTCGTCGGCGGCGCGCGAGAAGCTTTCGTGGCGGGCGGCGGCTTCGAAGGCCTTGAGCGCATTCAGCGCGGGTAACTGGCGCAGATCCATATCGTATTTTTTCTCACATAGCCGTGAAAATTGATCGTTTTGCTCGATCCCTTATGGTGTCTACGATTGTAGCCATCGGAGCAGGTCATTCGGAGTCGAAAATGAGAGAAATTTCTTCGGATATCACGTTTGAAGTGGCGGCCGATCAAACGGCCTCAGTGCGCGTTGCGCGCAGCACGCGGCTGACCGTGAAGTGCGGCACCGTTTGGGTCACGCGCAGCGACGACACC
>DATBXG010000781.1:0-4579 GCA_036514415.1 Paraburkholderia sp. | reverse complement strand
GGCATGTCGACGGGAGTGAACACGGAGCGCTCACTCCCGTCGCATGCCTTTGCGCGGCATTATTCCATGCCGCGCAGCCGTTTGCGCGGGACAGCCACGCTTTATTGCGGCAGCACCGGACGCATGCCCGTCACGACCTTGAGCTTCGAGTCCGGCGCGCGGCCCTTGCGCGCGCGCTTGCCGATCTGCGGCGATAGCACCGCGCCCGCCATCAGGTCCTCGCCCGCCTTGCCGCCGCGACCCGTGCCCACGAGCACGACACCTGCCGCACTGATCGCGAGCGCCTGCACGAGCTTCTCATTGTCGTCGAGCTGCATCAGCGTCACGCCGCGCCCGCCGCCCGAGAGCGTCTTCATCTCGTCGAGGCCGAACACGAGCAGGCGCCCACCCGACGAAAGACACGCCACCTGGATCGCATCCGGCAGCATCGGCATCGGCGCGAGCGGCGCGCAGCCCTCGTCGATCGTCATGAACGCCTTGCCCGCCTTCACGCGGCTCACCATGTCGCCGATCTTCGCGATGAAGCCAAAGCCGTTGCTCGACGCCAGCAGCAATGGCTGTTCCGCGTTCGCGGCGAAGTAATGCAGCAGATGCGTGCCCGCTTCGAGTTCGATGAGCGACGTGACCGGCACGCCGTCGCCGCGGCCGCCCGGCAGGTTCGCGATCGACACCGAATAGACGCGCCCGTTGCTGCCCCACGCAATGAGCGTGTCGGGCGTGCGGCACTGGAACGCGGCGTAGAGGCCGTCGCCGGCCTTGAACGTCAAGCCTTGCGTATCGAGCCCGTGGCCCTTGAGCGCACGCACCCAGCCCTTCTGCGAGACGACCACCGTGACCGGCTCGTCGACCACGCGCGCCTCGAAGCTCGCGCGCTTTTCCTGCTGGATGAGCGTGCGGCGGTCGTCGCCATACTGCTTCGCGTCGGCTTCGATTTCCTTCACGATGAGCCGCTTCATCGACGACTCGTTCGCGAGCAGCTCTTCGAGCTTCGCCTTTTCCTCGCGCAGTTCCGCGAGTTCCTTCTCGATCTTGATCTTTTCCAGCCGCGCCAACTGACGCAGACGGATTTCAAGAATGTCCTCGGCCTGGCGCTCGGAAAGCCCGAACGCACTCATCAACGCGCTCTTGGGTTCGTCCGACTCGCGGATGATGCGGATGACCTCGTCGATATTGAGGAAGACGATCATCCGCCCTTCGAGGATATGGATGCGGTCGTCGACCCTGGTGAGACGGTATTTAGTGCGGCGCGTAACGGTCGCGAAGCGGAAGCCGATCCACTCGCCCAGAATCTCGGTGATGCCCTTCTGACGCGGACGGCCATCGGCGCCGATCATCACGAGATTGAGCGACGCGTTCGACTCGAGGCTCGTGTTCGCGAGCAGCGAATTGACGAATTCGGCCTGATCGATGCGGCTCGTCTTCGGCTCGAACACGAGACGCACGGGGGCGTCCTTGCCCGACTCGTCGCGCACGGCGTCGAGCAGCGCGAGCATGGTCTGCTTGCTCTGCAACTGCTCAGGCGTGAGCGTCTTCTTGCCGAGCTTGAGCTTCGGGTTCGTCAGCTCCTCGATCTCTTCGAGCACCTTCTGGCCCGAAGTGTTGGGCGGCAGTTCGGTCACCACGAGTTGCCACTGGCCGCGTGCGAGATCCTCGATCTTCCAGCGCGCGCGCACCTTGAGGCTGCCACGGCCCGATTCGTAGGCCGCCGCGATTTCCGCGTCGCTCGAAATGATCTGCCCGCCGCCCGGGAAATCGGGCCCCGGCAGCCGCTCCATGATCTCCGCGTGCGAAAGCTTCGGATTCCGGATCATCGCCACGGCCGCCGACGCAACCTCGCGCAGGTTGTGCGAAGGGATTTCGGTAGCGAGACCCACCGCGATACCCGATGCGCCGTTCAGCAGCAGCATGGGCAGGCGCGCGGGCAGCGTCTTCGGCTCCTGGAACGAACCGTCGTAGTTCGGCATGAAATCGACCGTGCCCATGTCGATTTCGTCGAGCAGCAGCTTGGCGATGGGCGTCAAGCGCGCTTCGGTGTATCGCATGGCCGCTGCGCCGTCGCCGTCGCGCGAGCCGAAATTACCCTGGCCGTCGATGAGCGGATAGCGCATCGAGAAGTCCTGGGCGAGACGCACGAGCGCGTCGTAGGCCGACTGGTCGCCGTGCGGGTGATATTTACCGAGCACGTCGCCCACCACGCGCGCCGACTTCACGGGCTTGGCGTTGTCGCCGAGGCCCATCTCGTTCATCGCAAAGAGAATGCGGCGCTGCACCGGCTTCTGGCCGTCGCAGACGTCGGGCAGCGCGCGGCCCTTCACCACGCTCACTGCGTAGTCGAGATAGGCGCGCTCCGCGTAGTGGCCGAGCGTGAGCGTGTCGCCATTCGGGGCGTCGGTCACTTCAGCAAAAAGATCGTCCATGTTTCAATCAGTCCGTAATCGGGTGTATGCGCGTGTGTGCGCCTGCGCGCATCAGATGTCGGCTTCGACTTCGTTGCCCTTCTCTTCGAGCCACGAACGGCGCGAGGCCGCTTCGCCCTTGCCCATCAGCATCGTCATGCGTGCGACGGTGGCCTCGTAGTCGAGGTCGCCGAGCACGATGGGCGAGAGGCGGCGCGTATCCGGGTTCATCGTCGTGTCCCAGAGCTGCTCGGCGCTCATTTCGCCCAGGCCCTTGAAGCGGCTGATGCTCCACTGCGTTTCGCGCACGCCGTCCTTGCGCAGCTTGTCGAGAATCGCTTCGAGCTCGCCTTCGTCGAGCGCGTAGAGCTTCTGCGCCGGCTTCTTGCCGCGCGCGGGCGCATCCACACGGAACAGCGGCGGGCGCGCCACGAACACGTGGCCGCGCTCGATCAGCTGCGGGAAATGCTTGAAGAACAGCGTGAGCAGCAGCACCTGGATGTGCGAGCCGTCCACGTCCGCATCGGAAAGAATGCAGATCTTGCCGTAGCGCAGGTTCGAGAGATCGACGGTGTCGTCGGGGCTGTGCGGATCGACGCCGATTGCCACCGAAATGTCGTGCACTTCGTTGTTGGCGAAGAGGCGGTCGCGCTCGGTCTCCCACGTGTTGAGCACCTTGCCGCGCAGCGGCAGGATGGCCTGGTACTCCTTGTCGCGGCCCATTTTCGCGGAACCGCCCGCCGAGTCGCCCTCGACGAGGAAGAGTTCGTTGCGCGCGATGTCGGTCGCTTCGCAGTCGGTGAGCTTGCCGGGCAGCACGGCCACGCCCGAGCTCTTGCGCTTCTCGACCTTCTGGCCCGCGCGCGTACGCGCCTGCGCCTGCTTGATGACGAGATCGGCGAGCTTCTTGCCGTGCTCGACGTGCTGGTTCAGCCAGAGTTCGAGCGCGGGACGCGAGAACGACGAGACGAGCTTCACGGCGTCGCGGCTGTTCAGGCGCTCCTTGATCTGCCCCTGGAACTGCGGGTCGAGCACCTTGGCCGAGAGCACGAACGAAACCCGCGCGAACACGTCTTCGGGCAAGAGCTTCACACCCTTGGGCTGAAGATTGTGCAATTCGACGAAGCTCTTCACGGCCTGGAAGAGACCATCGCGCAGACCGCTTTCGTGCGTGCCGCCCGCGGGCGTCGGAATCAGGTTCACGTACGACTCGCGCGTGAGCGAGCCTTCCTCGCTCCATGCCACGACCCACGCGGCGCCCTCGCCTTCGGCGAAGGTGTCATCGGTGGTGCGCGCGTCGGCGTAGCGCTCGCCTTCGAACAGCGGGATCAGCAGATCGGCGCCGCCCATGCCTTCGAGCAGATAGCCGCGCAGGCCGTCTTCGTACTTCCAGCTCTGGCGCTCGCCGGTCTTCTCGTTGACGAGCGTGACTTCGACGCCGGGCAGCAGCACAGCCTTCGAGCGCAAGAGGCGCTGCAACTCGCCGAGCGGCAGGTTGGGCGAATCGAAGTACCTGGGATCGGCCCACGCGGTCACGCGCGTGCCGCTCTTCTTTTCGTCGCGCGTGGCGTTGCGCGTGGTGAGCGGCCTCGTGACGTTGCCGTCCGAGAAGCCGATTTCGGCGACCTTGCCGTCGCGCCAGACGGTCACGTCGAGGCGCGTGGAGAGCGCGTTGGTGACCGAGACGCCCACGCCGTGCAGGCCGCCCGAGAACGTATAGGCGCCGCCGGCGGCCTTGTCGAACTTGCCGCCCGCGTGCAGGCGCGTGAACACGATTTCGACGACGGGCACCTTCTCGTCGGGGTGCAGGCCGAACGGAATGCCGCGGCCGTCGTCCTCGACGGACACCGACTGGTCCGCATGCAGCGTCACGGTGATCTGCTTGCCGTAGCCGCCGAGCGCCTCGTCGGATGCGTTGTCGATGACTTCCTGAATGATGTGCAGCGGATTCTCGGTACGGGTGTACATGCCGGGCCGCTGCTTGACCGGCTCGAGACCCTTGAGCACCTTGATCGATGCTTCGCTATAGGCCGCGCTGGGCTTCTTCGTTGACATAGGCGATGAGGTTCGTCATTCATCGGGACATTGTCCACACCTCGTGTGGATAACGTCGTGGACAAAACGTTGAGTTCCGCAAAAAAGCGAATCGAAACAACGCCGTGCTTGGAGTGCTTCGAAAGCGG
>DATBXG010000780.1:0-2971 GCA_036514415.1 Paraburkholderia sp. | reverse complement strand
CATCACCCGCGCCCACGCGCGCCCGCACGAAATAGCCCGACTGCGGCCGCGACTCGATCACGCTGCGGCTCTCCAGCAGCGCATAGGCGCGCAGCACTGTCTTGATGCTCACGCCGTGCTGCTGGCTCGCACGCCGCACCGAGAGAATGCGCTCGCCGGGGCCGAACACGCCGCGCCGAACGGCGGCTTCGATGTCGTCTGCGAGTTGCTCGTAGCGGTTCACGTTCGAAGGGGCGAAAAAAGTGAGGCCATGCGGACGCGGCCGATCCTTGCAAGTCTATGACAAAACGCCGCAACTGTACCCCTTGCTTTTTGGTTTTTCTGTGATCTCCGGGAGTACAGGAACACAGTAGCCTTTGCTCATCGGGCAGACCGCCCTCGCCAATCGAAAAGCCAACCGCATCATGAAGAAGCCGCAAGGTCGCATCGAGCCGTACCACCATCCCGCCGCCGGCTGGGGCGCGCTCAAGCAGGTCGCCATCAACCTCGTCAAGGAGAAGGTGACGGGCGGCAATTACCGCACGCTGCTCAAGCAGAACCAGCCCGACGGCTTCGACTGCCCCGGCTGCGCCTGGCCCGACCGCGAGCACGCTTCGACTTTCGAATTCTGCGAGAACGGCGTGAAGGCCGTGGCGGCGGAGGCGACCAGCAAGCGCGTGACGCCCCAGTTCTTCCAGGAGCACACGGTCAGCGAGCTGATGGCGCAATCGGACTACGAACTGGAGCAGCATGGCCGCCTGACCGATCCGCTCGTCTACGACGCGTTGCGGGACCGCTATGTGCCGATCGAATGGAACGACGCGTTCAAGCTGATCGCGAGGCACCTCAAGGCGCTCGACGATCCGAACCGCGCCGCGTTCTACACCTCGGGCCGCGCGAGCAACGAGGCCGCGTTCCTCTACCAGCTCTTCGTGCGCATGTACGGCACGAACAACTTCCCCGACTGCTCGAACATGTGTCACGAGGCCACGAGCCGCGGCTTGCCGGGCACGGTGGGCATCGGCAAGGGCACGGTCACGCTCGACGATTTCGAGCACGCGGATACGCTCCTCATCTTCGGCCAGAACCCGGCGACCAATCACCCGCGCATGCTCGGCGAGCTGCGCGACTGCGCGAAGCGCGGCGCGACCATCGTCTCGATCAACCCGCTCAAGGAACGCGGGCTCGAACGCTTCGCGAGCCCGCAGCACACGCTCGACATGCTCTCGCCCACGGGCGTGCAGATCAGCTCCGTGTTCATCCGTCCGCGCGTGGGCGGCGACTTCGCGCTCATCAAGGGCGTGGCCAAGCGCGTGATCGAACTCGACGATGCCGCGCTCGCAAACGGTACGGAACGCGTGCTCGATGTCGATTTCATCGCTGAGCACTCGGTTGGCTTCGACGCCTTCGCGGCAGACCTGCGCGCCGAGTCGTGGGACACCATCGTCGCCGAAGCGGGCGTGCCGGTCGAAGACGTGCTCAAGCTCGCCGACATCTACGTCAAGGGCCGTGCCGTGATCTCGACGTGGGGCATGGGCCTCACGCAGCACAAGAATTCGGTGGCGACGATCCAGCTGCTCTCGAACCTCATGATGATGCGCGGAAACATCGGCCGCCGTGGCGCGGGTCTGTGCCCCGTGCGCGGCCATTCGAACGTGCAGGGCGACCGCACCGTGGGCATCGAGGAAAAGCCCACGCAGGCGTTTCTCGACCGTCTCGGCAAGGCCTACGATTTCGAGCCGCCGCGCGAGCACGGCTACGACGTCGTGGAAACGATACACGCCATGCTCGAAGGCCACGTGAAGGTGTTCATCGGTCTGGGCGGCAACTTCTCGATCGCCACGCCCGACACGCCGCGCACGTGGGACGCCATGCGCGCCTGCGCGCTCACGGTGCACGTGACCACGAAGCTCAACCGCAGCCATCTGGTCCACGGCCGCGACGCGCTGATCCTGCCCACGCTGGGCCGCACCGAAATCGACTTGCAGAACGGCGTGCCGCAAGGCGTGAGCGTCGAGGACTCGATGAGCATGGTGCACATCTCGTACGGCATGAACCGGCCCGCTTCGACGAACCTGCTTTCGGAAATCGCGATCATCGCGCGCATGGCGCACGCCACGCTCGGCAGCGAGAAGGTGGACTGGCTCGACCTCGCCGCCGACTATGCAAAGATTCGTGACGGCATCGAAAAGGTATTCGACGGCTTCGAGAACTACAACGAGCGCCTGAAGCACCCGGGTGGCTTCCACCTGGGCGTGGCCTCACGCGACCGCGTGTGGAAAACGCCCAGCGGCAAGGCGCAGTTCGTCGTGCACGCCATCGCGCTGGATACGCCGATTCACCGCGCGCGCGCCGAGCACGGCCCGCGCCTCATGACGCTCATGACCACGCGCTCGCACGACCAGTACAACACGACGATCTATGGCCTCGACGACCGCTATCGCGGCGTGTACGGCCTGCGCCGCGTATTGTTCGCGAACCGCGAGGACATGACGATGCTCGGTTTCGAGCCGGGCCAGCACGTGGACATCACGAGCGTGTGGGACGACGGGGTGGAGCGCCACGTCGAGGACTTCATGCTCGTGGAATACGACATTCCGCGCGGCTGCCTCGGTGCGTACTATCCGGAAACGAATCCGCTCGTGCCGCTCTCGTCCATCGCCGACGGCGCGGGCACGCCTACCTCGAAGTCGATTCCGGTGCTGCTGAGCCCGGCGAAAGCTGCGTCGGGCGACCAGGCCATCGCGGCCTGATTGTTGGCCTTTTGGATCTTGCCGCTTTGGCCTTTTCTTGAATTCGCGTCGGTCTGCCTGGGTTGCCCCTGTGCGGGGCGGCACCTACTTTCTTTGCCGCGGTGTATGGACCGGAGACATGGGTAACAGGTGTGCGGGGACATGGGTAACACTTCGGGCGAGTGAATCGCCTGGAGCCGTTCATGCCCTGGAACCCGAGAGACACCATGAACCTGCGTCTGGAATTCGTGCATCTGGCC
>DATBXG010000779.1:0-17753 GCA_036514415.1 Paraburkholderia sp. | reverse complement strand
TGGCGGCTCCCCGAAGACCTCGCGTTCTTCAAGCGCACCACCATGGGTGCGCCCATCATCATGGGCCGCAAGACGCACGAGTCGATCGGGCGCGCCTTGCCGGGCCGCCGCAACATCGTCGTGACGCGTGAGGCGGGCAAGCGCTTTCCCGGCTGCGACACGGCCACGAGCCTCGACGAGGCGCTCGCACTCGCCGCGCAGGATCAGGCGCCCGAGGCGTTCCTGATCGGCGGCGCGCAGCTCTACGGCGAAGGGCTTGGGCTCGCACATGAACTCGTGGTGACGGAAATCGCCGCCGATTTCGAGGGCGACGCCACGTTCCCCGCGCCCGACCCCGCCGTGTGGCGCGAGACGTCGCGCGAGACGCTGCACGCGAATGCGCCGAACGACTTCGACTTTGCGTTCGTGCGCTACGTGCGGCGGGATTGATCTTCCAGGCGGCGACCGCGCCTCCGAAGCAAAACGGCACGCCGAGGCGTGCCGTTTTCACGTGAAGCGAAGTGCAGGAAAAGCGGCTTACTGCCCCGCCACCGTCATCCTCTCGATCAGCACCGAGCCCGTCTGACGCGTGCCGCGCGCGAGCGTATCCGCGCCCACCGCGACGATGTGGTGGAACATCTCCTGCAGCGTGGACGCCACCGTGATTTCCTCTACCGGGTACTGGATCTTGCCGTTCTCCACCCAGAAGCCCGACGCGCCGCGCGAATAGTCGCCCGTCACGAAGTTCACGCCCTGTCCCATCAGCTCGGTCAGCAGAAGGCCGGTGCCGAGCTTGCGCAGCATTTCCTCGAAGTTGTCCTCGGGCTTCGTGAGCGAGCTCTGGAACTGCAGGTTGTGCGAACCGCCCGCGTTGCCCGTGGTCTGCATGCCGAGCTTGCGCGCCGAGTAGGACGAGAGGAAGTAGCCCTGCACGATGCCGTCCTTCACGACTTCGCGGCGCTGCGTGCGCACGCCCTCTTCGTCGAACGGCGCGCTGCCGGCCGCGCGCGGCACGTGCGGGTCCTCGACGATCTGGATGTGCGGCGCGAACACCGGCTTGCCGAGGCTGTCGACGAGGAACGAGGTCTTGCGATAGAGCGCCCCGCCGCTCACGGCCTGCACGAACGCGCCGAGCAGGCCCGCGGCGAGCGGCGCCTCGAACAGCACAGGCACCTTGCGCGTGTCGAGGCTGCGCGCGTTCAGGCGCGAAAGCGCGCGCTCGGCTGCGTAGCGCCCGACCGCTTCGGGCGAGGCGAGCTCGGCCGAGCTGCGCCGCGAGGTGTACCAGTCGTCGCGCTGCATGTTGCGGCCTTCGCCCGCGATCGGCGCGCACGAGATGTAGTGGCGCGAGTACGGGTAGCCGTGCAGGAAGCCGCCCGAGGTGGCGAGCACGAACTGCGAATGCTGCGCCGAGACGCTTGCGCCTTCGGAATTCTTCACGCGCGGGTCGACGGCGAACGCGGCATCCTCGGCGCGGCGCGCGATTTCCACGGCCTCGTCGGCAGAGAGATTCCACGGGTGGTAAAGATCGAGATCGCGCGGCGCGGTTTCGAGCAGATCGCGCTCGGCGAGGCCCGCGCAGTCGTCGTCGGCGGTGAAGCGCGCGATGTTGTACGCGGCCGCCACCGTGTCCTTGAGCGCCTGCGGCGAAAAGTCGGAGGTGCTCGCGTTGCCGCGCTTGTTGCCGATATAGACGGTCACGCCGACCATCTTGTCGCGGTTATGCTCGATCGTCTCGACCTCGCCGCGCCGCACCGAGACGGATAAGCCGTCGCCTTCGGAGATTTCGGTTGCCGCGTCGCTCGCACCAAGCGTCCTGGCGTGGCGAAGGATGTCGGACGCGATCTCCTTCAGCTCGTCCTGGGTGTGCGGGAAAAAGCGTTGCCGGGCTTCGATGTCTGCTGCCATTGTCGTTACGGTCCGGTTCTGGGCCGGTTCGGCCCGCTGGTGTCGTGTTTCGCTGGTGGTCACTTCAGTGACCACCTCGGTTACCGCCTCAGTTGCCACATCAGTTGCTTCGGAACGCGCTGCGTTCGCGAAGCGCATCCCGCGATCATAGCAAGGTATGCGAACGGGCATCACGGGCGCTTTCGTCGCTTGCGCGTTGGGCCGACGGTGCGTCACGGGTGCGCCGGTGCGCCGCCTTCCAGCCCGAGCCGCGCGCCCGCGCACGCTACAATACGCCCCATGAAACGCAAAACCCGCATTCAACCGATGAACGACGCTGTCGCCGACCAGGACGACAACGGTTACGATCGCCCGAGCAAATCGCAGCTCAAGCGCGAAATGGAAGCCCTCCAGGAACTCGGCCAGGCGCTCGTGGAGCTGCCGAAGGACGCGCTCAAGCGCATGCCGATGACCGAAGACCTCGCTGACGCCGTGCACGAGTGCCGCCGCATCACCGACCACGAAGGCAAGCGCCGCCAGCTCCAGTATGTGGGCCGCATGATGCGCGGCCTGACCGAAGCCGAAGTCGCCGCGCTGCGCACGAAGCTCGACGAGCACCGCGGCGTGAACAAGGCCGCCACGGCGCGCCTGCACTGGATCGAGCGCACGCGCGAGAAGCTGCTCGCGAACGACGACGCGCTCACCGAATTCATCCGCCAGCACCCTGCTGCCGACCCGCAGGAAGGCCGCACGCTGATCCGCAACGCGCGCCGCGAGCAGGAGCAAAGCAAGCCGCCCAGGTACTTCCGCGAGCTGTTCCAGTGGATCAAGGACGCGAGCGCCCAGGGCGCCGGCGAGAGCGAAGATCACGAAAACGAGCGAGCCGACGAGGACCGCGAAGATGACGAAGCCTGAGCGCAGCCATCCTGACGAACTGGTGATCGGCCTCGTGTCGGTCAGCGACCGCGCGACGAGCGGGGTCTACGAGGACAAGGGCATTCCCTCGCTGATGGAGTGGCTGGGTAGCGTGCTGAAAACCCCCTGGCGCGCGGAAACGCGCCTGATCCACGACGACGCGGCGACGATCTCCGCCACGCTCACGGCGCTCGTGGACGGCCTGGGCTGCGACCTCGTGCTGACCACGGGCGGCACCGGCCCCGCACGCCGCGACGTCACGCCCGAGGCCACGCTCGCGGTGGCGACGAAGGAAATGCCGGGCTTTGGCGAGCAGATGCGCCAGATCAGCCTGAATTTCGTGCCGACGGCCATTCTGTCGCGCCAGGTGGCCGTGATCCGCGAAAACGACGACCACGCGGCGCTCATCGTCAACCTGCCGGGGCAGCCGAAGTCGATCAAGGAAACGCTGGAAGGCCTGCGCGACGATCAGGGCGCCGTGAAGGTGCCGGGTATTTTTGCTGCGGTGCCGTATTGCATCGACCTGATCGGCGGCCCGTATATCGAAACCGACCCGAACGTCGTGACGGCGTTCCGGCCAAAGAGCGCGCAGCGAGCGCCGCGCGCTTGACTCTCGAACTTCAATGATCGCGCAGCAGCGGCAGCGCCGCTGCTGCGTATCTCAACGGCGCCCACCGCGACCACAGCGACCGCGGCGCGCAGTCGGCGATCAGAGCGCCGGACCGGCCTCGCCCGCCGCCACGTCGGGCACGATGCCCGGCGCCGGCACGAGGAAGTGCTCGCGGTAGTACTTGAGTTCGTCGATCGACTCGTGGATGTCGGCGAGCGCCGTGTGCATCGCGCGCTTCTGGAAGCCCTTGTAGATGGTCGGCTGCCAGCGGCGGCACAGTTCCTTGAGCGTGCTCACGTCGAGGTTGCGGTAGTGGAAAAAACGCTCGAGCGTGGGCATCCAGCGCGCCATGAAGCGCCGGTCCTGGCAGATCGAGTTGCCGCACATCGGCGACTTGCCCGGCGGCACGTACTGCGCAAGAAACGCCATGATCTGCTCGGTCGCGGTTTCTTCCGTGACGGTCGAGGCGCGCACGCGTTCCGTGAGGCCCGAGCGGCCGTGCGTATTGCGGTTCCATTCATCCATGCGGTCGAGCACCGACTCCGGCTGGTGGATCGCCAGCACCGGACCTTCAACGAGCTTGTCGAGCGTCGAATTCGTCACCACCACAGCGATCTCGATGATGCGGTCGTTGTCGGGATCGAGCCCCGTCATTTCCATATCGAGCCAGATCAGGTTCATGTCGGTGCGCTCGATGAGCGGCGCGCCGCTTTGGCCAGCCTGGCCGGCAGAGGTGGTGTCATTCATGAAAGGCAACCCGGAGAGCGTTGGAGGCGCGGCGCGTGCGCGGCATCGAGTGGATGCGATGCCCGGCCGGCGAGAACATATAATTGTCGCATAGATACCACGGACCTCCTGGATGCCTAATCTGTCCCCCTCCCCGGCGCTGAGCTTCAGCGCGCTCTTTGTCGTGGCCGTACTCGCGATGGTCGCGACCAAGCTCTGGCTCGCGTCGCGCCAGATCCGCTTCGTGGCCGCCCACCGCGGCGCGGTGCCTGCGCAGTTCACCGCCACCATCCCGCTCGCCGCCCACCAGCGCGCCGCCGACTACACGATCGCGCGCACGCGCCTCGGCATGATCGAGATCGTGCTCGGCGCCGTGGTGCTGATCGCGCTCACGCTGCTCGGCGGCGTGCAGGCGCTCGATCTCGGCATCTCGGACGCAATCGGGCGCGACTATGTGGGCCAGATCGCGCTGGTCGGCGCCGTGCTCGCCATTTCCGGCGTGATCGAGCTGCCGCTCGACTACTACCGCCAGTTCGTGATCGAGGAGCGCTTCGGCTTCAACCGCATGACGAAGCGCATCTTCATCGCGGACCGCATCAAGGGGCTCCTGATCGGCGCCGCGTTCGGCATCCCGCTCCTTTTCGTCGTGCTGTGGCTCATGAAGCAGGCAGGCAGCCTCTGGTGGCTCTGGACATGGGGCGTGTGGGTCGCCTTCCAGATGCTCGTGCTGGTGCTCTACCCCACCTTCATCGCGCCGCTCTTCAACAAGTTCGAACCGCTGCGCGACGAAGCACTGCGCTCGCGCATCGAGGCGCTCATGCAGCGCTGCGGCTTTGCGGCCAAGGGCCTCTTCGTGATGGACGGCAGCCGCCGCTCCGCGCACGGCAACGCCTACTTCACGGGCTTTGGCGCGTCCAAGCGCATCGTCTTCTTCGACACGCTGCTCGCGCGCCTCTCGGGCAGCGAGATCGAGGCCGTGCTCGCGCACGAACTGGGCCACTTCAAGCGCCGTCACGTCATCAAGCGCATGGTCGTCACGTTCGCGATCAGCCTCGCGCTGCTGGCGCTGCTCGGCTGGCTCTCGCAGCGCGTGTGGTTCTACGAAGGCCTTGGCGTGCGTCCGTCGCTCCTCGGCGGCAACGAAGGACTCGCGCTCGTGCTGTTCTTCCTCGCTGTGCCCGTGTTCCTGTTCTTCGTCACGCCGCTCGGCAGCCTCTCCTCGCGCAAGCACGAGTTCGAGGCCGACGCCTTCGCCGCCACGCAGACTGACGCGCAGCATCTCGTCAACGCGCTCGTGAAACTCTACGAGGACAACGCGTCGACGCTCACGCCCGACCCGCTCTATACCGCGTTCTACTACTCGCATCCGCCGGCTTCGCAGCGGATCGACCGACTGCTCGCGCACGCATGAACCGGCGCGCAACGAAAGCCGCCGGCGGTGCGAAAAACGCAGGCGCCACGCTGCACGGCGTGGTGATCGCGGCCCATGGGCGCCACTATCTCGTCGCGCCCGACGGCGGCGGCGCACACCTGCAGTGCTTCCCGCGCGGCAAGAAGAGCGAAGTGGCGGTGGGCGATCGCGTCGAATATCAGTCGACATCAGCCGACCAGGGCGTGATCGTCGCGATCGGCGAGCGGCGCAACCTGCTCTATCGCTCCGATCAGTTCAAGTCGAAGCTCTTCGCGGCGAACCTCGACCAGCTGCTGATCGTGCTCGCCACCGAGCCCCACTTCAGCGAAGACCTGCTCGGGCGCGCGCTCGTGGCCGCCGAGGCCAACGATCTCAAGCCGCTCATCGTGCTCAACAAGATCGACGTGGAAACCGCGCTGCCGCTCGCCCGGGCGCGGCTCGAGCGGTATCGCGCGCTGGGCTATACGGTGCTGGAGCTTTCCGTGAAAGGCCGGCCGCAGGAAGCCCGTGAGGCGCTCGCCGAGCATCTGCACGGACATCAGACGATCCTGCTCGGCCAGTCGGGCATGGGCAAGTCGACGCTCGTGAACCTGCTGATCCCCGACGCCGAAGCGGCCACGCGCGAGATCTCCACGGCGCTCAACAGCGGCCGCCACACCACGACGTTCACGCGGCTCTACCGCTTGCCTGAAGGTGGCGCGCTGATCGATTCGCCGGGCTTCCAGGAGTTCGGCCTCTATCACCTCACCGAAGGCAAGCTCGAGCGCGCGTTCCCCGAGTTCCGGCCGCTCCTTGCGCACTGCCGCTTCTACAACTGCCATCATCTGCAAGAGCCCGGCTGCGCGATTCTGGAGGCCATCGACGACGGCCGCATCGCGCCCGAGCGCCAGACGCTCTATGCGCAGCTCATGCACGAGATCAGCCAGGTCGTGCGCTGACGCGCCGCCCTCGCCCGCTCCCAGCCCCCACGCCCCATGCTCAAGCTAGTGCGCGCGCCGAATCTGCTGATCGCCCAGCACTGGATGAACATCCTCGCCACGGCGGGCGTGCCCTGCGAGCTGCACAACCGCTACCTGAGCGGCGCGATGGGCGAGATTCCCGCAGAGCAGTGCGCGCCCGAACTGTGGCTCGTGGACGAGCGCGACGAGAAGCTCGCGCGGCGTTTGATCGACGAAGCGGTGAACGGGCCGCCGCCGGGCGCACCCACGTGGCGCTGCGCGCGTTGCGGCGAGGTGCTCGAAGCCCAGTTCACCGTGTGCTGGAATTGCGGACGCGAGCGCGACGTGCGCGACGAATGACGCAACGAATGAGGCAACGGCTGTCCCAGATGCAAACGGGCCGCTGGAAGCGCCCCGTTTGCATTTGTGCGACTCGACGACGTTCCGGCGTTCAGAGCCAGAGGGCGATGGTCAGCATGAGCAGCAGGATCATCCACAGGATCACGGCGCGCCATACGAGGCCCACGGCCGATTGCAGCGTGCGCGGCGTGCAGTCGTCGCCAACCGTGTACGGACCGCCCTCGCCCGGCTGCGCGAGCGCATCGACGCTCGACTGCTCGGCAAGCGGCCCCGAAAGGCGCGCGCCCAGCGCGCCGCTGCCGGTGGCGAGCAGCACGCCTTCGTTGGTGTCGGGCCACTGGTTGGTGTGATTGCGCCAGGAGTAGATCGCGTCCTCAAAGTTGCCGACGATCGCAAAGCCCAGCGACGTGAGCCGCGCCGGCACCCAGTCGATCACGAAGAACACGTGCTGCGCGAAGTTCGAGAACGCCTCGGTACGGTCCTCGGCGGGGCGCGCCCACTCGCGCGCGAGGTATTCGGCAATGCGGTACAGCACGGCGCCAGCGGGCCCGATCGGCACGAGAAACCAGAAGAACACGCCGAACACGTGCCGATGCGAGGCGACCACCGCGTGAATGAGCGTATGGCGCACGATCTCGCTCACGGGCATGTCCACGGCGTCGATGCCGGTCCATTCCTGGAGAATTTCACGTGCGCGCGGCACGTCGTCGTTGTTCAGCGCGAGGTGGATGTCGGTGAAATAGTGGCTGAACTGGCGAAAGCCGAGCGTGAAGTACACCACCGCCACGTTCCACAGGAACGCCAGCATGAAGCTGATGTGGTACAGGACGTAGTAGATGAGCGCCGTGGCGAGCGTCCACGGCAGCACGACCACGAGCCACGCGATGAGCCCATGCTTTTGCTTGCCGGCGTCGAAGCCATGAGCGGCCCATTCCGCATTGAGGCGCACGAGCGCCATGACGGGATTATTGGGCGACAGCGCCCGCACCTGCTCGATGACGAGGGCCAGCAATACGGAAAAGAAGGTCATGCGACGCGCCGTGCAAATCGGGTTGCGAAAGGGGTTGAAGGGGTTTTCAAAAATTGTTGCAACGATATCACAGGGCCAGATGTGCCTGAGCATCGACGGCAATTCCGGCGGCAAACGCGCAACAGTGCGCGGCGGCACTTGCGCACGCCACGCTGCTGGGTGCTACGCGAGCAGGAAGCGATAGAAGTTGCGCAGCATGCCAGCCGTCGCGCCCCAGATGAAATGCGTGGCGCCCAGGCCGGAAGCCGCAACCGGATCCGGCGTATTGCGGTCTGGCGCATTCCGGTCGGGGTAAGGCATGGCGTAGAAGCGCCGCTCGCCGCCTTCCCAGCGGAACACGCGCACCTGATGATGCGCCGGGTTCATGAGAAAGCTGAGCGGCACCTCGAAGATGCTCGCGACTTCGAGCGAGTCTGCGGCGAGGCTGAAGGGCTCGTGGACGAGGCCGACCACGGGCGTCACCCTGAAGCCGGTACCGGTCAGGTAGTCGGGCAATGCGCCGAGCACCTCGACACGCGCGGGGTCGAGGTTCACCTCCTCGTGCGCCTCGCGCAGCGCGGCGGCGATGGGCGTGGGGTCGGACGGCTCGCGGCTGCCGCCGGGGAAGCTCACCTGCCCCGCATGATTGCTGAGGTTGTCGGCGCGCTGCGTGAGCAGAACGGTCAGGCCGCCCGCGCGCATGGCGATGGGCATGAGCACGGCGGCCTCGCGCGGGTCGCGCATCTCGGCCAGACGGGCTTCCTGCGGTTCGGGGTCCCATGGCAGACGCTGCTCGAAGCGCGTGCGCAAGCCGGCGGGAGTCAGGCGCTCCGCGGCGACCTGGGGAAGGCTCGCGCCCGTCGATTCGATCGGCAGGCTTTCGGGTTCAAATACTGGACGGATCAACGGGCGTCTCGGATTACACGTACACGAGAATATTTTGAGGCCAAAAAGAAAAAAGCACCCCGAGGGGTGCTTCTTTCTTACAGCTTTTACGCCTGGTCGGCCGGAGCAGCTGCGCGGTCTTTCGACACCAGCTTTTCCTTGATACGTGCCTTCTTGCCCGACAGGTTGCGCAGGTAGTACAGCTTCGCGCGACGCACGTCGCCGCGGCGCTTCACCACGATGCTGGCCAGCAGCGGCGAGTACGTCTGGAACGTACGCTCGACGCCTTCGCCCGACGAGATCTTGCGCACGATGAACGACGAGTTCAGGCCGCGGTTACGCTTCGCGATCACGACGCCTTCGTATGCCTGAACGCGCTTGCGGTTACCTTCAACCACGTTCACGTTGACGATCACCGTATCGCCGGGGGCGAATTCGGGGATGGTCTTCTCGCCCAGCACGCGCTGGATTTCTTCCTGCTCGAGTTTTTCAATCAGATTCATGGATTGACTCCTTTTGCCATCTTGTCGGCGTTCGTACCTGTGCCCGATTCCGGTAGAAACCCGGCAACTACGGCCCCGATAGAGGATGGATTCACAACTGGCGCCGTTCACGCATGAAGCGGCACCGCCTTTGACGCCCCGCGTCGCGCACGCTCGAAGCCTTACGCTTCATTCGTGCCCTTCGCGAGACTAGCGAGCCAAGCCTCATCGGCACGGCTCAACATCTTGTTCTTTCTGGCCCGCTCGATCAGATCGGGCCGCTTGTTCCACGTGTTGCGCAACGCCTCGCGGCGGCGCCATAGCTCGATTTCCGCATGATGGCCGCCAAGCAGCACATCAGGCACGCGCTCGCCGTCGTATTCCTCGGGGCGCGTGTAATGCGGACAGTCGAGCAAACCGTCGACGAAGCTGTCCTGCACCGCCGAGAGCGCGTCGCCCAGCACGCCCGGCAGGTGGCGCACCACGGCGTCCATCAAGGCCATCGCGGGCAATTCGCCCCCCGAGAGCACGAAGTCGCCGAGGCTCACTTCTTCGTCCACGCAGCGGTCGACGAGACGCTGGTCGATCGCCTCATAGCGGCCGCACAGCATCACGAGACCCGGCTCCCGCGCGAACTGCATGACGCGTTCGTGCGTGAGCGGCTTGCCTTGCGGCGACATCAGCAGCACGCGCGGGGCGCTGACGCCCTGCTCCGCCTGCGCGGCTTTCGCCGCGCCGATCGCCGCTTCGAGCGGCCTGGCCAGCATGACCATGCCGGGCCCGCCGCCGTAAGGACGGTCGTCGATCGTGCGATAGTTGTCGGTCGTGAAATCGCGCGGATTCCACGTGCGCAACGTGTAACGCTGCTGCTTCGCCGCCCGGCTGGTGATGCCCCAGTCGGTCAGCGCGCGGAACATCTCGGGAAAGAGCGTAACGACATCGAACTGCATCGCTCTCTCCGTTCAGCGAAATTGAATCAAGGCGCGCGGGGGTGCCGCGGTGTTGCCACGGTGCTGCTCTAGTAGTCGGCTTCCCAGTCGACGACGATGCGTTTCGCCGCCAGGTCCACCGTTTTCACGAACACGCCGACAAAGGGAATCAGACGCTCGCCGGTAGCCGGCTTGCCGTCCTTGTCGGTCGACGGGTACGTCACACGCAGCACCGACTGCGCGCCATTGTCGATCAGGTCGGCGACCTTGCCGAGCTCGACGCCCGCCTCGTTGGCGACGTCGAGGCCGATCAGGTCGACCCAGTAATACTCATCGGCTGCGGGCGCCGGGAATTCGGCCCGGCTCACGCACACGCGCGCGCCGCGCAACAGCAGCGCGGCGTCGCGGTCGGCCACGCCCGAAAGCTGGCCGACAACGCTGTCGCCGTGAACCTTGGCGCTCACGCGCACCGCGGAATGACGCTCGCGATGCGCCTGGCCTTCGCGGCCCTTGAGCAGCCACCAGCGTTTGGCCGAAAGCAGCGCCTCGCCGCCCTGCGCGTGCGGCGCGATCTTCAGCCAGCCCTTGAGGCCATAGGCGTCGATCACGGCGCCGACTTCAACGGCGTCGGCAGGCCAACTCGCTTCGGTTTCGGCGCGCAGGCTCCCGGATGTCCCGGTTGCGGGCGCAGCTTGCGTGGCGCTCTCGCGCGCAGGTTTGCGCACGAACGCGCCAAACGACGGCGCGCCGCGGGCGGCAGCCTTGCCGGCGCCGCCGGTCGCAGCTTCGGGCGCCCCGCCTTCCGACGCGTCGTTCGCCTCTACGGCAGATTTAGCGTCATGCGCGGACATCGGCACCCCTTGCGACCAGCTTGATATCGCACACGCGGCTCATGCAGCGCGTACGCGGGTAAAACACAGGCAACAACTGAAAAGACGCTTAAAGACTTAAGCAGCCGGCGCAGCGGCGGCGGTCTTTTGCGCTTCCTTCACGAGGCGCTCGACGGCCGGCGACATTTGCGCGCCGTTTTCCTTCCAGTACGTCACGCGATCTTGAGCGATGCGCAGCGTTTCACCCTTGGTAGCGACCGGGTTGTAGAAGCCCACGCGCTCGATGAAACGGCCGTCGCGACGGTTGCGCGAGTCGGTTGCGACGATGTTGTAGAACGGGCGCTTCTTCGAGCCGCCGCGTGCCAGACGGATGATGACCATACTAAAATCCTTGAAAACCGGGGTTCGGGACTACTGAAACGTGCGATTATAGCCCGAAACTGAAGGCATAACAAACACTTAACGGGAAATTGCGCGCGCTCGCGCGGAAACCAGCACGACACTACGGCAAATCACGCGGTCAAACTGCGGCCCATGCCCAACGCGGGCGGGCCTTGGAGCGAATTGTGGCGACTTTCGGACAACTCGTGCAATGGCTGTGTCGCCGTAACGGCGGCGGCGTGCATGTTAGCGCTCTTTTTTCGGTGCCGCACGGTCCGGCGACGCGCCGCGGCCTGGTCGCGGCATGGCTCGCCTTTGCCACCGCCCTGCTCGCTGCACCGTTCGCACACGCGGCGCTTCCCATCGACCGCATCAAGCTCCCGCCGGGCTTTCATATCGAAGTGTTCTCCGCCGACGTGCCCGCCGCACGCGAAATGACGCTGTCGGCTAATGGCATCCTCTATGTGGGGAGCTTTCAGGGCGACGTCTACGCGCTCGAGTTGAAGAACGGCAAGGTCGACAAGCGCCATATCGTCGCCTCCGGACTGACGATGCCTGTCGGCGTGGCCTGGCGCAACGGCGCGCTGTATATCTCGGCGGTCTCGTCGATCGTGCGCCTCGACGACATCGACCATCACCTCGACAATCCGCCCAAAGCCTTGGTCGTCACGGATTCCCTGCCCGCCGAGCGCCACCACGGCTGGAAATTCATCGCCTTCGGCCCCGACGGCAAGCTCTATGTGCCGCAAGGCGCGCCGTGCAACGTCTGCCTCCCGGCGAGCGATCCGCAGCGCGTGCATTTTGCGATGATCGGCCGCATGGATGCCGACGGCTCGCACTACGAGACCATTGCGCGCGGCGTGCGCAACACGGTTGGCTTCGCGTGGCATCCGCAGACGCACGAACTGTGGTTCACCGACAACGGCCGCGACATGCTCGGCGACGACCTCCCCGACGACAAGCTCAACCGCCTCTCGCGCACGGGCGAGGACTTCGGCTTTCCGTATTGCCACGGCGGTAACGTGGCCGACCCCGAGTTCGGCGCTGGCCATCCGTGCAGCGGCTTCGCGCCTCCGGTCGCCAGACTCGGCGCACACGTCGCTTCGCTCGGCATGCGCTTCTATACCGGCCCGATGTTCCCGGCCGATTACGCGAACAGCATCTTCATCGCCGAACACGGCTCGTGGAATCGCAGCAAGAAGATCGGTTACCGCGTGGTGCGCGTTAGCGCCAACCCCGACGGCACGAACGCCCGGCAGGAAATATTCGCGCAAGGCTGGCTCAACTCCGACGAGACCCAGTGGGGCCGGCCCGCCGACGTACTGCCCCTGCCCGACGGCTCGCTCCTCATCAGCGACGACTACGCGGGCGCGATCTATCGCGTGACATACAGCAAGTAAGTGCCATGCGTGGCGCTGCGCTCAGGCACACGCATGGTGCCGGACATAAGCGTGCGCTTGTCCTGCAAGCCGGGCGTGCGGCATACAATGCCCGGCGGCCTGTGTGCGATGACGTGACGCGCCCATGACGGCCGAACGTCCACGTCTCGCTCCAGCCCATGCCCAACCAAAAGAATCCCGCACGCTTTCGCTCGAAGACGCTCACCGCCGCGCTCGCCTTCCTGCTTGGCAGCCTCGGCGCGCACCGCTTCTATCTGTATGGTCCGCGCGACGTGTGGGGCTGGGCCCACCTGCTCGGCACGCTCACTGGCATTCCCGGAGTGATGCTGCTTGTCGCGACCGAACGCGGCTCGCTCCTCGGCTGGGTGCTCGCCGTGATCGGCGCGGTGTCGGTGCTTTCGGCCTTCCTCGCGGCGATCGTCTACGGGTTGCGCCCCGATGCCAGGTGGGACGCCCAGTTCAATGCCGCGTTCGCGGAGAACGGCCGGACGAGCCGCTCGGGCTGGACGGTGATCTTCGTCGTGATCTTCTCGCTGCTGATCGGCGCGTTCCTGCTGATGACGGGCCTCGCGCTCTCGTTCCAGACGTACTTCGAGTCACAGGTCGAGGCTGCGAAGGCGATCTCCCAGTAAGTGACGACCGTCGCTCAGAACAAATCGAGCTGCGGCTTTTCGCGCTCCGTTTTCGCCTGCACGAACGCCGACATGTCGAGAATGCCGTGGCGCCGTTCGTTGAGCCCGAGCCGCCGCACGGCATTGTGAAAGCGCTGCTTGAGCAGATCCGCCCAGAGGCCCGTGCCCTTCATGCGCTGCGAGAACGCCGACTCGTAGTCCTTGCCGCCGCGCATGTCGCGCACCCGGCTCATGACTCGCTCGGCACGCTGCGGAAAGTGCGCCACGAGCCAGTCCTGGAAGAGCGGCGCGACTTCCCATGGCAGGCGCAGCACGATGTAGCTCGCACTCGTTGCGCCGGCCTCGGCGCAGGCTTCGAGCACGCGCTCCATGTCGGGCTCGGTCACGAACGGAATCACGGGCGCGATGCTCACGCCCACCGGCACGCCGGCTTCGGCCAACGTGCGGATCGTGCGCAGCCGTCTCGCCGGCGTGGCCGCGCGCGGTTCGAGCGAGCGCGCGAGAGCGGCGTCGAGCGTGGTGATCGTGATCGCAGCCATGAACTGCTTGCGCCCGGCCATCGGCGCGAGCAGGTCGAGATCGCGCTCGATGAGCGAGGACTTCGTGATGGCCGCGAACGGATGCTGCCGCTCGGCCAGCACCTCGACCACGCGCCGCGTGATGCGCAGGTCGCGCTCGACGGGTTGCCAGGCGTCGGTGTTCACGCCCAACGCGATCGGCTCTGGCTCGTAGGACGGCTTCGTGATCTCCCGTACGAGCAGTTCGGGCGCATTGACCTTCGCGTAGATACGGCTTTCGAAGTCGAGCCCCGGCGAGAGGCCGAGATAGCTGTGCGTGGGACGCGCGAAGCAATAGATGCAGCCGTGTTCGCAGCCGCGGTATGGATTGAGCGAGACATTGAACGGGATGTCCGGCGACTGGTTGCGCGTGAGGATGCTTTTTGCGCGCTCCTCGAAGACTTCGGTGCGCAGCGCGGGCTCGCCGGATTCATCGCCATGGTCCCCCTCGTCGCCTGCCTGCTGCCAGCCGTCGTCGAACGCTTCGCGCTGGTCGACTTCGTAGCGCCCTTGCAGGTTCGTGACCGCCCCGCGCCCCTTGCGCGCCGTGGGCGGCGCAACAGGATGCCAGGCATCGGGATCGGGGTAATGGGAGTCGGTCACGGCTAAAGCGGAAAGAACGTGGAAAACGCGGCCAGATACTGTACAAATATACAGTATCTGGCCGCGTTGTCGAGTCCTGAAAACAGGGTGCTTTCAGTCGCCTCGCCTCATCCGCTTCATCAGTCACCCACGGCAATCGTCAGCGTCTCCTTGATCTCTTCCATCACCACGTAGCTCTTCGACTGCACCGCACCGGGCAGTTGCAGCAGGATGTCGCCGAGGAGCTTGCGATAGTCGGCCATCTCGCCGATACGCGCCTTGATGAGATAGTCGAAGTCGCCCGAGACGAGGTGGCATTCGAGCACCTCCGGAATCTTCTGCACCTCGCGGCGGAACTGGTCGAACATGTTGCCGCTCTTGTGGTCGAGCGTGATCTCGACGAACACGAGCAGCGCCGCCCCGAGCACCGACGGATTCACGCGCGCGAAATAGCCCGTAATCACGCCGTCGCGCTCCATGCGCTTCACGCGTTCGATGCACGGCGTGACCGAGAGTCCGACCTGTTCGGCGAGGTCCTTCATGGCCATACGGCCGTCTTCCTGGAGCAGCTTGAGGATGCGGTGATCGAGCCGGTCGAGCGCACGGACCGGTTGGCGCTGCGTTCTCATGATTTATTCCTGAAAACCTGAAAAATACGATAACAAAACCTGGTCATGCCACAATAGCATAGCTACAAATACTGGCTATACCCGAATTTTCATGCCTTCCGCCCTATCGGTGCCACAACACCGTGTTTCGGGCCCCGGCAACGCGGCGTAGCCCCAACGAATCTATACGGAGCAGCTATGCGAGTCGTCGTGTTGGGCAGTGGTGTGGTCGGTGTGGCCAGCGCCTGGTATCTCGCCCGCGCGGGCCACGAAGTCACGGTGATCGACCGCGAGACCGGTCCCGCGCTCGATACCAGTTTTGCCAACGCCGGCCAGATCTCGCCGGGCTACGCCGCGCCGTGGGCTGCGCCGGGCGTGCCGCTCAAGGCGATCAAGTGGATGTTCGAGAAGCATGCGCCGCTCGCCATCCGCCTCGACGGCACGAAATTCCAGCTGCAGTGGATGTGGCAAATGCTGCAGAACTGCACGGCCGAACGCTACGCGCTCAACAAGGGCCGCATGGTGCGTCTCGCCGAATACAGCCGCGATTGCCTGCAGGCGCTGCGCGCCGACACGGGCATCCAGTATGAAGGCCGCACGGGCGGCACGCTGCAGGTGTTCCGCACGCAGCAGCAATTCGAAGGCGCGGCGAAGGACATCGCCGTTCTGAAGGACGCCAACGTTCCGTACGAACTGCTCACCGCAGCCGAACTCGGCCGCGCGGAACCGGCGCTCGCCGCGGTATCGGGCAAGCTCACGGGCGGCCTGCGCCTGCCCGGCGACGAAACCGGCGACTGCCAGATGTTCACCACGCGCCTCGCCGCGATGGCCGAACAACTGGGCGTGAAATTCCGCTACAACACGCCGATCGACGGCCTCGTCATGTCGGGCGATCGCATCGCGGGCGTGCAATGCGGCGGCGAACTCGTGCGCGCCGATTCGTACGTGGTCGCGCTCGGCTCGTTCTCCACGAAGATGCTCGCGGGCCTCGTGAAGATTCCCGTGTATCCGCTCAAGGGTTATTCGATCACGGCGCCGATCGTCAACGCCGATGCCGCGCCCGTCTCTACCGTGCTCGACGAAACCTACAAGATCGCGATTACGCGTTTTGACGACCGCATCCGCGTGGGCGGCATGGCCGAGATCGTCGGCTACGACAAGACGCTCAAAGAGGCGCGTCGCGAAACGCTCGAAATGTGCGTGAACGACCTGTTCCCGGGCGGCGGCGACACGACGCAGGCCACCTTCTGGACCGGTCTGCGCCCGATGACGCCGGACGGCACGCCGGTCGTGGGCCGCACGCCGATCTCGAACCTGTTCCTGAACACGGGCCACGGTACGCTCGGCTGGACGATGTCGTGCGGTTCGGGCCAACTGCTCGCCGACCTGATCTCGGGCAAGCAGCCGGCCATCCGCGCCGACGATCTTTCGGTGCACCGCTACCTCGGCGACACGCAGGGCACGCCTCGTCCGGCTTATGCCTGAAACCAGCCTCTCTGCATGAACGAACACGGCGCCTCCAGGGCGCCGTGTTTCATTGGCTGCGTGATGTTGGCAGGCGTCGTCAGAACTGATCCTCCGTCAGCGCCAGCACGCCTTCGCTGCCGTTCGCGCTGACGATCGCCGCTTCGAGCGCTACCGCCTGCGGCAGCACGTGTTGCGCGAAGAACTGCGCCGTGGCGATCTTCGCGCCGTGGAACTTCGGATCGTTCTGCATGAGGCGCTGCGAGGCGAGCATGGCGCGCGCCATCTGCCAGCCGCCGAGCACGATGCCCGCCAGCTTCAGATACGGCACGCCGCCCGCGAACACGGCGTTCGGATCGCTTTTCGCCTTCGCCAGCACGAAATCCACGGCCGAAGCCAGCGCTTCCTTGCCGAGCGCGAGGTGCTTGCCCATCGACTCGAACGCCGCGCCTTGCTGCGCGCCGAGCGCGTCCACGGTCTGCGCGATATCGGCGAGCAATGCCTTTGCAGCTCCGCCGCCGTCGCGCAGCGTCTTGCGCCCGATGAGATCGTTCGCCTGGATCGCAGTCGTGCCCTCGTAGATCGGCAGGATGCGCGCGTCGCGATAGAACTGCGCCGCGCCCGTCTCCTCGATGAAGCCCATGCCGCCGTGCACCTGCACGCCGAGGCTCGTCACCTCAAGCGCAAGTTCGGTGCTCCAGCCCTTCACGATCGGCACGAGGTATTCGTAGCGCGCCTGATGCCGCGCACGGGCCGCCTCGTCGGGGTCGCCATGCGCGCGGTCGCTCTCGCCCGCCGCCACGTAAGCGAGCGCACGCGCGGCTTCGGTGAGCGCACGCATCGTGGCGAGCATGCGGCGCACGTCGGGGTGATGGATGATGCTCACCGCCGCTTTTGCAGAACCATCCACCGGGCGGCTCTGCACGCGCTCCTTCGCATAGGCGAGCGCCTTCTGGTAGGCGCGATCGGATACAGCCACGCCCTGCATGCCCACCGCAAAACGCGCCGCGTTCATCATGATGAACATGTATTCGAGGCCGCGATTCTCGTCACCAATCAATTGGGCAATCGCGCCGCCATGGTCGCCGAACTGCAGCACGGCGGTCGGGCTCGCCTTGATGCCGAGCTTGTGCTCGATCGACACGCAATGCACGTCGTTACGCTCGCC
>DATBXG010000778.1:0-20181 GCA_036514415.1 Paraburkholderia sp. | reverse complement strand
GGCCAGATGCACGAATTCCAGACGCAGGTTCATGGTGTCTCTCGGGTTCCAGGGCATGAACGGCTCCAGGCGATTCACTCGCCCGAAGTGTTACCCATGTCCCCGCACACCTGTTACCCATGTCTCCGGTCCATACACCGCTGCAAAGAAAAGTAGGTGCCGCCCCGCACAGGGGCAACACTTGCATACCGACGCGAAATCAAGGAAAGGCCAAAGCGGCCAAGAACCGCGACAAAGCCCCCCAAGAAAAGCTCTTACCTGCCACGCGCGACAACACCGTCAAGCACGCGCTCGACAGCATCGACATACTGCTGCTTGCCAAAGCGCTCCCGCGCGGTAGCAAGCCCTTGCGCAGCGAGCCCTTCCCGCAACCCTGCATCATCGTGCAGCCTGGCAATCGTCGCCGCCAGTTCCTTCGCGTCGCCCGGCGTACAGAGCAGCCCGCTCTCGCCGTGCTCGACGATCTCAGTCACACCGCCATCGCGTGAGGCGACCACCGGCCGCTGCGCCAGCATCCCCTCCACCACCACACGCCCAAACGGCTCAGGCGTAATGGACGTATGCGCGATCACATCCACGGCGCGCATGCACGCCGCGATGTCATGCCGGAAGCCGAGGAAATGCACACGCTCCTGCAGCCCATTCGCTTCGACAAACGCATGCAACTCCGCGGCATACGCGTCCTCACCGAATAGCGGCGCACCTACAAACACCGCGTGCGCACGCGGCTCGTCGAGCAGCGCTTCGAGCAGCACATGCTGGCCTTTCCAGCGCGCGAGACGGCTGAACGCGCCGACGAGGAACGCGTCTTCGGGCAGCCCGATCTGCGCACGCAATTGCGCTTGCGGCACACGCGCGAGCGCGCGGAACGGCGAATCATCGACACCGTTATGCACGACGTCGATGCGCTTCGCGTCGAAACGCGTGAGCTGCGCAAACACCTTCGCCGAAGCATGTGAGTTCGCGATCACGTGCGCGAGGCCAAGCTTCGCGCAGCCCTTGATGACGGCGCGTTGGACGCGGCCGAAATGCTCGGCGCTCACGATATCGCGCAGATGCCAGACCACAGGCTTGCGCGCAAGCTTCCCCGCGAGCACGCCGATCACCATTGCGCGCTGCGTGTTGGCGTAGAGCACGTCGGCTTTGCGCGCGCGGCGGCGCGTCTCGCGCACCAGCGCGGCAATGCCCGCGAGCACGCCCAGCCGCGGCGCGGTGCCGCCATCGCGGCGCACGTTGCTCAACGCGCCCGAATCGAGCACCTCCACGCGCGCGCCAGCCTTGTCGAGCGCCTCCCTGAAGGGCCCGTCGTTGAAGAGCAGCACGTCGATGCGCGAACGCAATCCCTTCACCACTTCGAGCAGCGAAAGCTCGGCGCCGCCAAGCACGCCGCTCTGGTCGATGGCAAGCACGCGCGGCGCGTCCGTTGCATCGTCATCGAGTTCGAACGGCGGCGCACCACGCGCGGAGCCCGCCTGCGAGATCGCGGGGACCGCCCGCGCCACGCGCGCAAAGAACTGCTCGCGAAAATGCGCCGACGAAAAGCGCTCGGCGTTCGCACGGCAATCCTCGGCGCGGAACCGGTCTGGATCGCTTTCAAACGAATCGACGGCCGCGATGATCGCGTCCGCCGTTTGTTCCTCGAAGAAGAGACCCGTCGCGCGCGAGCCCGTGTCGCGCACCGTTTCGAGCGCGCCACCCTTGCCGAAGGCAATGACGGGCGTGCCGCAAGCCTGTGCCTCGACCACGGAAATGCCGAAGTCCTCCTCGGCCGCGAACACGAAGGCCTTCGCACGCCGCATGCGGTCGTGCAGCACCGCGAACGGCTGGTAGCCCAGCACTTCCACGTTGGGCGTCGCTTTCGCGCGCACCTTGTGCATGTCGGGGCCGTCGCCGATCACCACGAGGCGGCGCTCCGGCGTGCGTGCGAAAGCCTCGACGATCAGATCGATCTTCTTGTACGGCACGAGCCGCGAGGCGGTCATGTAGAAGTCTTCCTTCTCCGTCTCCAGCTCGAATGCGTCGACATCGACGGGCGGATAAACCACCTCGGCCTGGCGCTGATACACCTTCTGAATGCGTCGCGCGATGAACTCCGAGTTGGCAACGAACTGGTCCACCGAATTCGCCGTGCGCACGTCCCAGTTGCGGATGTAGTGCAGGATGAGGCGCGCGAGCATCGACTTCGGACCGCGCGTGAGGCTCGACTCCTGCAAATACTGGTGCTGGAGGTCCCACGCATAGCGGATCGGCGAGTGCACGTAGCTGATATGGAACTGGTCCGGTCCCGTCAGCACGCCCTTGGCCACTGCGTGGCTGCTCGAAATCACCACGTCGTAGCCCGACACGTCGAGCTGCTCGATGGCGAGCGGCATGAAAGGCAGGTACGCGCGATAACGCTTGCGCGCGCCGGGCAGTTTCTGGATGAACGAGGTCGTGGCGCGCTTGCCGCGCAGGAACGTGCGGTCTTTCGAATCGACGAAGTCGACGACCGAGAACAGGTCGGCCTCCGGAAAGCAGGCGAGGATCTGCTCGAGCACGCGCTCCGCGCCTGCGTACGTGACGAGCCAGTCGTGCACGATCGCCACGCGCGGCGCACGGCCAGCGGCGAGTGCCGGGCGCAGGGGCATGACGGCGCCCGTTTCGGGGCGTCGCGACATCATGGCTTCGCGCCGTTGAATGGGCGCGGCGGCGCTTTCGGACGGCGCCGCTTCGTCGATCAGTTCGTGACTCATGCGCTTTTCCGTGAATTCAGTCGAAAGAGAAGGGAACGGGCGTAGCCGCGCAGCATGGGCGTGGTCGCAACGGACCACACCAGGTTGGCGAGCGCGAGCACGACACCGGCGCCGATCGCGTACGGCGCGTCCGGCAGCCACCACGCAATGGCCAGCGCGGCAGCGAGAAAACTCAGGTGTGCGAACATGTCGACGATGATCGTGCGGCTGTGGATGCGCGAGAGCCACAGCAGCGCAACGTAATCGAACAGTGCGCGCAGAAGCACGGCAGCGGCCGCGCCGGGCAAGCCAAAACGCGCAATGCCGAGCCATAAAAGCCCCGCGAAGAGCGGCAGCTCCACGAGCCCGACACGCGCAGCGGCGGCAGGGTTGTTCTGCGACTGGATGAGAATGCGCGTCACGCTCGCCTGCCCGACGAGCCAGACGGCGATGATCAGCACGCGTCCAACCGGTGCGCCATGCCCGGCTATCACGGGCCCCACCCACATATGCAGGAAGGGCTGAAGCACGACGATCGCGCCGATGCCGATGGGCGTGAACACGGCATTGAGAAACTGCAGCGACTGCGCGGCGATTTCATCCGCATGCTCGCGGCCCAGCGCCGAGAGGCGCGGAAACAGCGTGCGCACGAGCGCGTTGGGCACCATGTTCAGGCGCGTCACGAGGTTCTGCGGCACCGTGTAGTAGGTCACGAAGCGCGCGCCGAGGCCCGCGCCCAGCATCATGCGGTCGAGCGAATCCGCGATCATCGTGGTGATGCTCGCAATGAGCATCCAGCCGCCGAAATTGAAGAGCGCCTTCGAGGTATCGAGGCGCGGCCCGCGCACCTTCTGAATACCCAGCACGCGCAGCGCGGAGCGGCCGAGCAGCACGGCCGCCGCGAAACGCGCGAACACGGCGGCGGCCAGCACGGTTTGCAGATTCGGTGCGAAAGCCCAGGCGGCGCCGAGCGGCAGCAGCTGGAACAGGAACGTGCCGAGCGTCTGGTTCGTGTTGTAGATGCCAAAGCGCTCCGCGCCGTTGATCGCGCCCGCGAACACCCACGAGACATTCGCCACCGGAATCGCAACGGCGAGCCAGGGCAGCGCGAGATAGACCTCGCGGCGCAATTCGGGCGTGACGTGCGTGAAATACGCGGTATAGAGCGCGCCGCCCGAATAGATGAGCAGGCCGCCAATCGCGCCGGTCGCGAAGTTGAGCCAGAACGCACTCCAGAACACGCGCTCGCAGGCGTCGGCGTCCTTCGACGCATACGCCTTCGAGATCTGGTTCTGCGCGGCCATGCTCATGCCGAGATCGAGCACGCTGAAGTAGCCGATCAAGGTCCACACGAGCGCGATCACGCCATAGCGCTCGACGCCGAGCAGGCGGATATACGAAGGCACCGTGACGAGCGACACGAAGGTCGGCAGCACGAGACCGAACAGATTGATTGCGACGTTGCGCAGTATGCCTTTATCCATTGGGTATCCAGTTGCGTGGCCCGCAAGGGTCAGGCCGGTTTCCAGCGGTACATGAGCACCTTGCCGCGTGCGTCTTCCTCGACGAACACGAGGTATTCGCCGTTGGGCTCGCGATGCGCGGTGATGCCGAACGGCACGTCGACCCACCCCGAGGCATTGCCCACTTCCGGCCCTGGACCGAAGCTGCCGATTTCCTTCGCGCTGTCCTTGTCGTAGACGTGCACGTTGCCCGCCGGCTCGACCACGAACACGTACTGCCCCTCCACCGTGAGCCCCGCGGGCGTGACTGGCGGCTTCGCCTTCGGGTCCCACGGCAGGCGCAGCATGTAGCGCTGCTCGGGATGCCCGCTCGACCACTTGTCGTAGCGCACCAGCACGCGCCCCGCTTCCTTCCAGAAGCCGGGATCGTGCGGCGAATCGGCGGTGTAGCCGGTGACGTAGAGCGTGTCGGTCTGCGGCTCGTAGATCGCTCGATGCACCTCGGTGAACGGCGCGGGTATCGCGTACTTGTCGAGCTTGTCGTACGAGTAAATCGGGTTGCCCTTCGCGTCGAGGCCGCCGAAGCGGAAGCGCCAGATGCCCTTGTCGTCGCGCGCGCGCCAGATGTCGCCGCGCGTGTCGATCCACCAGCCCCAGCCGCCTGCCAGATGGTCGCGGCCCGGATTGCGCGTGAATTCGTCGGTGTCGAAGGCGCCGTTGCCGTTCGCATCGCGCCAGATCCAGTCGCCGCCGGGCGGCGCGTTCGGCACGTTCTGCACCCCGCGGCCGCGCCCCGCGATGAAGCCCGAGGGAATCGCGGTCTCGCCGTCGCGCTGCGCGTCGAAGCGATAGATCTTCAAATGATCCGCGTACATGTCCGTGAGGAACAGGAACGTGTGGCCGTTCAGTGCGCGCGCGGTAGGTAGCCCCGGCCACTGGTCGGTGTGAAACACCGGGTCGTCGGGATAGCGGAAGCGATTAGAGAGGAATCCGACGTATTTCGAATCCTGCCCCGGCGGCTTCGACAAATCGAGCTCGAAACGCTTGTTGCCCGTATAGACGCTGTTGGGGCGCTGCGGGTCCACCCACGCACCGTCCACGAAGAGCAGGCCTTCCAGATTCCAGAGGCGTTTGCCCGCCGGCGTCCAGGCCTCCAGCGTCGCGCCCAGACCCGCGCCGATACTGTCGTCATGCTGCGGCCCGACACCGTTGGTCGAGACGTAGATGTTGCCGCGCGCATCGGTGGCAACGCTCGTGAGGCCATTGAAACGACCCGGCCCCGGCCGCCCTGCGACGCCCGAGAAAATGCCGCCGCGTTCGCCGAGCGTGGCGCTCTGCGTCCACGCCTTGCCATTGCGCGTGTAAATGAGGATCTGCTGGCGCGGACCGTTGTCGGCAATCAGCAGGCGTTGCTGTGGATCGAACGCGAGATCCACGGCGAGCGCATCGTCAGGCAGCGTGAGCGCGTCGTCGAGTCGCTTGCCTTGCGCCGAATAGTGCTCGACGCGTGGTGCGTGGCCGCCGCCGGTGAGCACCCACACCGACCCGTCCGCCGCGAGCGCGATGCGGCCCGGCGCCTGCACGTCCCATTGCGTCTTGCGCTGCATCGAGTTCGCGTCGTAGACCTCGATGCGGTTCAGCGGCGTGTTGCTCACGTACAGCGTCGAATCCGTCGCGGCGAGTCCGCCAATGTCGGCATGCGTGCCTGCGGGCACCTCATTGATCTTCAGGAACGCCGCAGAAAGCTGCGCATGCGGATTGAGTGCATCGGGCGAGGCCTGGAACGCGGCGGCGCGCTTCGGCTCGTCGAGCGGCCGGCGCGTGATGCCGTACCACTGGCTGCCCTTCTCCGGCCAGACGCCAGCGCCGACGAGGTGGCCCTTCTCGTTGCCGACACCAACGGCCGCATACAGATAGCGATGGTTCACGGCCACGGCGTTGCCGCCCGCGCCGCCCCAGCCATGCGTGCCCCCGGCGAAGCCGAGCGGCTTGCCGTCCTGGTACGCGCTGATCTCGGCCCCGCTCTCGTCCCACGGCGCGTTGGTGAACACCTTGCCTTCAGGCGTCACCGCAATGGCCGTGACGTTGATCTGCATCCACGTGCCCTCGCCGTTACCAAAGGTATTGCCGATCCACGAGGTCGTCACGTTGAGTTGCGGCGCAGCGATGGTCTGAACCGACGACGTGCAGATGAACGTGCACATCGCGGCCAGCGCCAGCGTCCTGCGCAAGCGGCGATCGGGATTCGATAACAGCAAGGCAATTCCTCCGGTCTGATGACGGCAATCTGCCCGGATAATGCCGTACAAATCGTGTGAAAAATCGCACCCAAAAAAGGGAAAATAATTCAAAAAAATTCAGTATTTATGACCCATTTCGGTGCGAAACGGAAATAAATGCGCGAGCTCGCACGCCTTGCCCGCAGGCCATGCCGGACAGTCTCCGATCCCGATTTCCAGACCGCAATACCAATTTCATATTGCGCAAATTCGAATATTCAAATTTTAAAATCCACACCGATATATTTCAGGTTTTTGAGCAATTAATTCTTTCTAGAATGAATCGCGACGCAACTGCGCATGCATGAACCCACCGGAGAGCCGATGACCGTTAGCCGCCTCGTCAATCAACAAGGCATTGCCGACCATTCCCACCGCATCGTCCAGCTGGACGGCCTGCGCGCCATCGCCGTGCTTGCCGTGTTCGCACAGCACGCGTTGCACGCGCCGCTGTGGATGGGTGTCGACCTGTTCTTCGTGCTGAGCGGCTTTCTCATCACCGGCATCCTGCTCGAGCGCAAGGCGCGCGGGCAATCGTATTTCAGCTACTTCTATGCGCGCCGGGTGCGCCGCATCCTTCCGCCTTATGTGCTGCTGCTCGTGGTGTCGTCGCTGCTGTTCGGCTTCGGCTGGGCGCACTACTGGCCCTGGTATGCGTTCTTCGCCACCAATATCGGCGACGCGCTCGGCCAGAGCGGCCACGACAGCCTCAACATTCTCTGGTCGCTCGCCGTGGAAGAGCAGTTCTACATCGTGTGGCCCTTCGTCGTGCTGCTCCTGCCGCAACGGCTCATGGCCGTGGTGGCCGCCGCGCTCATCTTCCTCGTGCCCGCGCTGCGCGCCGTCGCGACGCCGTGGTTCGACACCTACTGGCCGATCTACTACCTCACGCCGTTCCGCATGGACCTGCTCGCCTCGGGCGCCCTGCTCGCCGTGCTGGTGCGCCACGACCGCAACGCGCTCGAGCCCTTCAAGTGGCCTGCGGCCGTGCTCCTTTTCGCGGCGCTTGGCGTGCTGGCGTGGCTGCACCTGCAGTACCCGCGTTTTCGCGCCATGAATACGCCGCTCTCGAATGCGATGCTCTATAGCGTTTCGCTCGTGCTCTGCACCTCCGTCGTCGTATTCGCGCTGCAGTCCAAAGGCATCGTGCGGCGCCTGCTCTCGAATCCGGTGCTCGTGTATATCGGCACCATCAGCTACACGATCTACCTCATTCACCTCACGATTCTCTACGCGGTGTGGCCGCTTCATTACAGCCGCATCACGAGCGCCGCGATTGCGCTCGTCCTCACGCTCGCCTACGCAAGCGCGAGCTGGCTCCTCTTCGAGCGCCGCCTCACGCGCGGCCCGCGCCGCCGCTCCTTCGCCGAGCCGGTCGACCTCACTGCGCGCGTGAGCCAGTCGAGCCCGCAATCGTAATTCCTGAATCCCGTTCGATACTTCAAAGGCACATGACATGAACGAACGTCGCAATGCGATCATCACCGGCGTTTCCGGCCAGGACGGCGCCTACCTCACGCGCCTTCTGCTCGACAAGGGCTACAAGGTCACCGGCACCTACCGCCGCACCAGCTCCGTGAACTTCTGGCGCATGAACGAGCTGGGGATTCTCGATCATCCCTCGCTCGAACTCGTCGAGCACGACCTCACGGACGCGGGCTCGACCCTGCGCCTCATCGAGCGCGCTCAGGCCAGGGAGGTCTACAACCTCGCCGCCCAGAGCTTCGTGGGTGTGTCGTTCGACCAGCCCGTCACGACGGCCGAAGTCACCGGCATCGGTGTGCTGAACCTGCTCGAAGCGATTCGCGTGGTGAATCCGAAAGCGCGCTTCTATCAGGCTTCGACCTCCGAAATGTTCGGCAAGGTCCAGGCCATCCCGCAATGCGAGGACACGGCGTTCTACCCGCGCAGCCCCTATGGCGTTGCCAAGCTGTTCGCCCACTGGTCCACCATCAACTATCGCGAGTCCTACGACATCTTCGCGACGAGCGGCATTCTCTTCAATCACGAGTCGCCGCTGCGCGGCCGCGAGTTCGTCACCCGCAAGATCACCGACAGCGTCGCCAAGATCAAGCTCGGCAAGCTGAACATGCTCGAACTCGGCAACCTCGACGCGAAGCGCGACTGGGGCTATGCCTCCGAATACGTCGAAGGCATGTGGCGCATGCTGCAGGCCGACGAGCCCGACACTTACGTGCTCGCCACGGGCCGCACCGAGACCGTGCGCGACTTCGTGAAGATGGCCTTCTCCGCTGCCGGCTTCCAGCTCGAATGGTCGGGCCACGGCGAGCGCGAAACCGGCATCTGCGTCGCCACGGGCCGCACGCTCGTGCGCGTGAGCCCGCGCTACTACCGCCCCGCCGAAGTCGATCTGCTCATTGGCGACGCGACCAGGGCACAGGAAAAGCTCGGCTGGAAGCCGCAGACTTCGCTCGAGCAGCTCTGCCAGATGATGGTCACGGCCGACCTCGCACGCAACGAACGCCATGACACATTCTGATCCTGCAAGCCGCCCGCGCGCGCTCATCACGGGCATAGGCGGCTTTACGGGCCGCTACATGGCCGCCCGCCTCGCGGCGGACGGCTACCGCGTGTGGGGCACCGTGCGGGCCGGCGAATCGCTCAGCACAGAAGCCTTCCCCTTCGGCGTCACCGCAATCGAAGCCGACCTCCTCGACCGCGGCGCGATCGCGCATGCGCTCGAGTCGGTGCAGCCCGACGTGGTCGTGCATCTCGCCGCGGTGGCCCACGTGGCCGACAGCGACATCGCGCGCACCTACGTCGTGAACGTGGTTGGCACACGCAACCTGCTAGAGGCGCTCGCGCACCAGAAGCACGTGCCGCGCGCCGTGCTGCTCGCGAGCAGCGCAAATATCTACGGCAATGCCACGAATGGCGTGATCTACGAGAAGGTCGCGCCGCAGCCCGCCAACGACTACGCGGTGAGCAAGCTCGCGATGGAATACGTCGCGAAGCGCTGGGAAGCGCAATTGCCGATCATCATCGCGCGCCCGTTCAACTACACGGGCGTGGGCCAGTCGCCGGACTTCCTGATTCCGAAGATCGTCGATCACTACGCGCGCGGCGAAAAGACCATTTCGCTCGGCAACATCCACGTGGCCCGCGACTTCTCCGATGTGCGCGACGTCGTGCACGCCTATGCGCAGCTCATTCACGCCGCGCCGCGCGGCGCCACCGTCAACGTGTGTTCGGGCAGCGGCCAGACGCTCGGCGCGCTGCTCGGCATGCTCGCGCGCATTGCCGGCTACGAGATCGAGGTGAACGTCGATCCGCGTTTCGTGCGCGCCAACGAGGTGCGCCAGCTGATCGGCTCGAACGCGAAGCTGCGCGCGATCGTCGGCGACAGCTCGCGCAGGCACCTCGAAGACACGTTGCGCTGGATGTACGAAGAAGCGCGGGAACGCGTGCTCGAAGTGCAATAAGCCGCTAAGTGCGCCTTCTTTTTCCTCTGTCCTGCGAATCAACCGCCGCTACTCCGAGCGGCGGTTTTCTTTTGAACCTGGGATGCTTCAGTGCGCGGCGATTGCTTCCGCGTAGACGCCAGCCACGCGCGTCGCGATCACGGCGTTATCGAAGTGCTCGCGCGCATAGGCCTTGCACGCTGCTTCATCTGGCAGCTTGATGCGGCCCGAAAGCGCGCCGTCGATGCCATCGGCAATCGCATTCGCGCCCGTAGACGGCAGCACGAGATCCTGCGACAAGCCCGCCACCGCTTCCGGCAGGCCGCCGACCGGCGTCACCAGAACCGGCGTGCCGGCGGAAAGCGACTCCACCGTGATCAGGCCGAAGCCCTCCAGCGCGACCGTCGGCACCACGCTCAGCGTCGCGGCGCGATAGAGCGAAGGCAGATGCGCGTCGGGCACGAAGCCGAGCAGCTTCACATTGTCGGCGAGACCCGCTTCGTCGATGCGTTGCTGAAGTTCGGACTCCAGACGGCCGCGCCCCGCGATCAGCAGGAGCACATCTGGATGGCGTTGCTTCACCATCCTGATCGCATCGATCAGATCTTCCAGACCCATGCGGCGCACGAGGCGGCGCACGGCCAGGATGATCGGGCGGCCTTGCGGCAACTGGAGTTTCAGCCTCGCTTCCGCGACCGTGCAGGCCGGGTCGAAATGCGCGGTATCCACGCAGCCCGGCACGATGCGCACGCGTTCCGGCGAAATGCCGTAGCGGCGCGTGAGGATGTCGCCAAAGGCACGGGAAAGCACGATGAGCCGCGACGAGCGCTCATAGACCGATTGTTCCAGCGAATGCTTGATGCGCTGGCTCAGTGTGGCCGCGCCCTCCACGAAGCTCTCGTCGGCCCAGGGTCCCTGGAAGTGCGAAACCTGCGGAATGCCGCGCGTGACGTCGAGACCGGGGAAGGTGTAGAGCGCGAAGTGCGACGAGATCACGTCGGGCCGATGGCGGCGAATCTCGCGGCGCAGCGCGCGGCGCGCGTCCATGAGGCGCAACGGCAGCGAGCGCGAAGCGGAGCCGAAGCCGTGGATCGCGCCGCCGCTGTCTTCGGCCACCTTGGGCGAGCCGGCCACGACGCCGCGCACGCGCACGCCCGCACCGGGCAGCGCGCCGACCAGCGAGTAGTACATGCGATCGAGCCCGCCTGCGCGCTCGGGGAACCAGTGCATGCCGATCTGTAGCGATTGAATGGATTGTGTGGTCATCGCGTGTCCTTGTTCTGCACGTATGCGGTTGTCAGGGGGTTTCTGCGCGCTGGAGCGTCTGCCCGCCCGGCAGCGTCGGTTCTTCGTGGCGCACGGTCTGGTTCGCGCCGCCGGCCAGTTGGCGGTAGAGCGCGATGTATTGCGCGGCCATACGCGCCCAGCCGAACTGCCCGGCAAGCTCCGCCGCCGCCTCGCCCATCGCGAGGCGGCGCGGTGTGTCGCGGGCGAGCGTTTTCACCGCGTCGGCGAGCGCCGGCACATCGTCGGGGTCTTCGAGCACGATGCCGCACTCGGGCGTAATGATCTCCGCGCCGCCCGCCGTGCGCGCGGTCACGACAGGCAGGCCCGCCGCCATCGCTTCGAGCAGCGAAAGGCTCATCGCTTCGTAGCGCGAAGGAAAAACATAAGTATCGACCGAGCGCATCAGCGTGGGCATTTCGCGCACTAGACCGAGAAAATGCACGCGCGACTCGACGCCGAGTTCGCGGGCGAGATCCGGATACGGGCTGCCCGGCAAGTAGCCGGCCACGGCCAGATGCACGTTCCCCGGCATCTGCTTGAGCGCGTGCAGCACCGTTCCGAGGTTCTTGCGCGGCGTGCGCAGATCGCCCACGAAGAGCAGCAGGAACGCGCCGGCGGGCAGCGAGAACCTGGCGCGGTCGGCGCTTGCCGCCGAGAAGCCGCGCGTGTCCACGCCGTTGTAGATCACGTCGAGACGCTCCACGGGATGGCCGCCGGACGCGCGAATTTCGTCGGCGACCTTGCGCGAGACCGCGGCGATCACGCGCGAGCGCCGATATGCCCAACGCTCGAGCACGGCGTTCGCACGCGTGTACACGAACTGATAGGCCGACCACACGCCGCGCGTGAGACCGAACGGGTAGTACTTGCTGCGCGCCCAGCCGCCGTGCACGAAGTGTGCGGTGTTCACGTCGGCGTGCGCCCAGGTGATGAAACCGTTCACATGGAGCACGTCATATTCGCGCCGGTGGCGGCGCAGCCACAGCGCGCTCTTCAGGGCGAACACCTGCTGGCGCAGCAGGTTGGTCGGCCACGCGCGCGAAGGTTGCACGCTCACCCATTTCACCTTGGGGTGGGCAAGCAGCTCGGGCGCGACATGCGAGGCGACCAGTGTCACCTCGAACCCTTCGTCGAGCGCGGCGCGCGCGATTTCATGATTGACGCGGCCCTGGCCGTCGTTGTGGCGCACGACATGCGTGACGATTGCGACTCTCAATCGGAGACCTCCGTGGTAAGGGCACGACGCTGCAACTTCGTCCAGTGCCCCGCGCTGAGAATGGAAAACACGCTCGAAAAGAGCAGCAGGCCGCCGGTGCCCACGAGCGAGTTGGTGAACACGAGCATGGCGAAAATCGACACCGCGAGACTCAGGCACGCGCAAACGTATCGATCCTCGGGCATGCGCAGCGACACGCGCACCGCGCGCGCGAGCAGCCACAGCACGCCCGACATATAGAGCAGCGTGCCCGGCCAGCCCAGCACGAACGGAATGTTCATCACGCCGCTGTCGAAGCTGCCGTACTGGCCGAGCTGGCCGTTGTTGCTCGAGAGCTTCGTCGATGCGCCGGTGGCGCCGAGGCCCTCGCCCGTCACGTCGGTAAAGGCCTTCTTTGCGAAGTCGGCGTAGAACTGGTTACGCGCCGCGTAGCTCTGATCGTCCTTCAGGTTGACGAGCGAATTCAGGCGCTGCTGCATGCGGTCCGCCACCGGGCCGAACGTGAGCAGCGGCACGCACACACCCGCGAGCACGACCGCGCTGATGATGATGCGGATACGCACCTTGTTGCTCGACTTCATCAGCTGGATCAGCATGGCGATCGCCCAGCCGCCCCACGTGGAGCGCACGAGCGAGAGCGCGAACGAGAAGAAGCCGAACGCCGCCGCGACCCAGCGCACACGGTGCTGGGCAGCCATCACGAACACCATCGCGCCCATCATCGCGAACGCGAACGGGCCCGACGAATTCATCGTGCTGAACACGCGCACGCCGAGCGGCACGGGGTCGCCCTGCGAGTTCATGTCCGAGCCGATCATCCACATGGCATCCCACGGCGGCATGATGAAGAACTGCACGAGGCCATACGCGCCCATCACGAGCATGCCGTAGATGAAGGTGTTGACGATGGTCTTGCTGCACTCGGGATACTGGCGCGTGAGCACCATGATGTGAAAGCCGATCAGGAACGGGTAGATCCAGTTCGCGAGGTCATACACGGCTGCGGCCGGGCCGCTCCCCACCACGCCCACCGCGAACCCATAGCCGATGCCGAGCAGCGCGAGAAGGAGCGGCAAACCGCGCCGCTGCCCAAGGATCGGGTAATAGCGCAGCAGCGAGATGCCGCTGATCATCGTGACGGCGAGCGGCGCGACCTGGATGAGGCTCGTGGGCGTGAAACCGCCCTTGCCGTAGTCGGCGAGGCGGCGCACTTCGGGGCTCAGGAACCACAGCCACCACATGAAGCCGATATAGCGCACCGGGTTCACGAAGTACAGCCACAGGCCCACCGCGATCGAAAGCACGGGAAACGCGAGCGTGAGCACGGTGCCCTGGTGCGCGCCGATCAGGAGCGCCGTGAAAATCCACAAGGCGAGCGGCGGCAGCGTATCGCGGCCGAACAGGCTGCGCAGGCCGCCGCGGGGACGGCCCTGCGATCTCGCCGGCTGCGCGGGCGCGGGGATAGCGGTCGTGACTTCCATGATCACATCCCGCGCGCGGCCACGCTCCGGCCACGCGGTTCGCTCGCGATCGACTCGCCGTCGAGCGCGTCACGCGCGTGCAGCATCTCGCGCGTGAGCTGCGCATGCTGGCGTGCGAAGTGCTGCGTGGTCAGGTCGCGTGTGCGCAGCTGCTCGCAGGCCTCGCGCGCCTGTTCGAGCGCGCGCGCCGGGTCGGCCACTAGCGCATTCGCGGCGTCGCGCAACTGCTGTGGGTTGAACGGCTCGACATAAGACGCGGCCTTTTCGTCAAAGTAGTCTTCGAGCGCGCCCACCTTCGTCGCGATCATCGGCTTGCCGAGCGCGGCGGCTTCCAGCATCACCGTGATGCCCGAAGCATGCGTGTTGGGACGCAGCGGCACCACGATCAGGTCCGCCCAGTCATAGAGCGCATGCTGTTGCTGGATGCCCGAAACGCGCACGATTTCGACGTTCTCCGCGCGTGCCGAAGCGGGCATGCGCCGCCGCGTGGCGATGCGCACCTGGTAGCGCGAATCGTTGCCGAGCGCACTCACGAGCGTGGTCCAGTCGCGGTCGCGGTCGTTGCCGATCGCGGCCACGCGTACCGGCGTGTGCGGCTTCCAGTGCGACGGCGGCAGCAGCGGGAAGTCGTTCGTATTCAGACCGTAGAGCACGTGACGGGCTTCGCGGCCAAAATACTCGCGGCAAAGCGCGGCATTCTCGCTGGCGAGCGTGGTGAGCAGGTCGGCGCGCCGGAGCAGCCGCTTGTAAATCGCGCGGCGCAGCGCGCCATAGCCCGGCCAGCGGTCGAGCAGCCAAACGCTTTGCGCGAGCAGCAGCGGGCGCGCGCCGCCCTTCTTCGCATGCATGAGCAGCACCAGCGCCACGGCCAGATGCTCCTGTTCGGTGTGCGTCCAGATCACATCGGACTGCAGAATCGCGCGGCGATTGCGCCATGCATGAACGAAGTCGAAGCCGAGCGCCGCCTTCAGCCCGCGACGCACGAAGCGCATGGGCGTGCTTTCGCTCACGTCCTGCGCGTAATTGAGGGCGAATTCCGCGGATTCCGCGTGATGGTAGCCATACAGGCTGCCGATGTTCTCGCCTTTGCGATAGCGGCGCGGATCGGCGCCATAGAAAAGGTGGACGTGGACTTGCGTACCGCTCATTCAGGGTCCTCCGTGTAGTCGTTGGCCGCGCCGCTCAAACGAGCGCGCGGCGCGCCTCTCGTGCGCCGCCGCGCACCGCGCGCCAGCGTGCGAATGCCGCGCCGGCGGAACCGCCGCGCATGGCGCTCAGGCCCGTATGCACGAGGCCCGGATACACGCGCGTGCCGACGAGCGCGTACCACCACCAGGCGGTTTCGCGGTGCAGCGGCGTGAGATGGCCGAGCAGGATCAGATGCAGGTTGTAGGCGGCATTGCGGATCGAGGCGAGCGTCTGCGCGTTGCGCGGGTCTTCGCCCGGGCGCGGCGCGGGATAGTGGTCGACGGCCACGAGCGGGTCGTACACGAGCTTCCAGCCCGCGCGCTTCACGCTCATGCTGAACGCCATGTCGTTATGCGTTTGCGCGCCAGTGCCGCGCAGGCGCCGGTCGAAGCGCCGCTCGCCGATCGCCGCGCGGCGATAGCTCATGTTCGCGCCCTTGAGCAGATCGACTTCGCGTGCGCCGCCCGCGCCCAGATGATGGTTGCCGATGATGCGCCCCGAGCGCTGCAGCTTGCCGACGAGCGTACGCTCGCCGTCGATCATGCGGCCGCCCTCGTGCACCCAGTCGCGGCCGCCGAGCGCGCCGAGTTTCGGGTCGGCCTCGAAGGCCGCCCCGATGCGCGCGACCCAGTCGGCGCGCGGCGCGGCGTCGTCGTCGGTGATGGCGATCACGTCGCCCGTCGCGGCCTCGATGCCGCGATTGAGCGCCGCCACCTGCCCCGGCTCCTCGACGATGGCCACTTCCACGTTGAGCACGCGGGGCGTGACGTGTTCGGCGAGGCATGCGTGCGTCGCCGCGTCGTCGGCACGCGCCACCACCACGATCTCGTCGGGCGCGCGCTGCTGGCGCAGGAGCGCAGAAAGACAGCGCGACAGATCCTCAGGACGCCGATACGTCGGCACGAGCACGGTCACTTTCATCGCGTGTTCTCCTTTGCTGTGCTTGATGGGTGCGTATGCGTCATGCGCTCAGGTACTCGCGCACGTTCGCGTAGCCATAGCCGTAGTTGCCGCGCGTGCGCGCCGGCACGCCGTTGAACACGCCGCCCTGCACACGCACGCCGGCGTTGCGCAGACGCTTGAGCGCGTCGGCGATCTCGCCTTCGGTGTGAAGACCTGAGCGCAGCACGAGGAAGGTCGAGCCCGCATGGCCGCCGATGATGGCCGCGTCGGTCACGGCGAGCACCGGCGGCGTGTCGATGAGCAGCACGTCGTAGCGGTTCGAGAGGCCCTCGAGGTATTGACCCAGGCGCGGCGACATCAGCAGCTCGGAAGGATTGGGCGGGCGACGGCCGCACGAGATGAAGTGCAGGTTGTCCACTTCGGTCGCGCGAATCGCCTCGTCCAGCGCGATCTGCCCCGAGAGCAGTTCGGAGAAGCCGTTTTCCTGCGGGCCGCCCAGATAGCGTTCGAGCGCGCCGCGGCGCATGTCGCCGTCGATCATCAGCACGCGCTTGCCGGAATGCGCGAGCAGCACGGCGAGGTTCGCGGTGAGGAAGCTCTTGCCGACGCCCGGCACCGAACCCGTCAGCAGGACTACGCGATTGCGCGCGTCCATCACGCTGAACTGCAGGGACGTGCGCAGACTACGCAGGCTTTCGACCGTGAGGTCCTTGGGGCGCGCGTTGGCGAGCACTTCGCGCAGGCGCGTGCCGCCGCGCACCGGGCCGCGCTTTTCGAGCGCCATCTGCTCCGGCGAAAGCGGCACGAGACCGTACACGGGCAGCTGGAACGAACGCTCGATCTGATCCGGATCGACGATGCCCTTGAACATGTTGCGGCGCATGAGCACGAAGCCGGTGCCGAGAATGATGCCGAGCAGCGAGGCCGCCGAGATGATCAGCAGCTTCTTGGGCTTCGACGGGTTGCCGGGACGCAAGGCCGGATCGACGATACGCACGTTGCCGCCCGTTCCCACGCGCTGCACCGAAAGCTCCTGAATGCGGTTGAGCAGCAGCACGTAGATGTCCTCGGCCACCTTGGCGTCGCGCTGCAGCTGCACGGCCTTCACTTCCGTGGCCGGCAGGTCGCGGAACTTCGTGTCGTACTTCGCGCGCTCGGCCTGCAGTTGGGCGAGCTGCTGGCGCGCCGCGATCAGCACCGGGTGCTGGTCGCCAAAGCGCTGTTGCAGCGAGGCGATCTGCAGTTGCAACGCGGAAATCTGCTGCTCGTACTGCACGCTGCCGTCCAGATAGATCTTCGCTTCGTCGCTCGCGTTGATCGAACCCGACTTGCTCTGGTAAGCCGTGAGCGCCGCTTCGGCGTGCTCCAGGTCGGACTTCAGGCGCGGCTGCTCGCTGCGCAGGAAGTCGAGCATCTTGTTCGCGTCGGCCTGCTTGGTCGCCACGTGCTCGCGCAGATACGACTGCGCCACCGCGTTCGCGATCGCAGCCGCGTGCCCGGCGTCGTTGTCTTCGAGCGAGATGTCGATCACGCCCGTCTGCTTGCCCTGCTCCTGCACCTGAATCGCGTTCTGGAACCCGCTGATCGCGTCGAGGTCGTTCAGGCGCACGACCTTGAAGCGGGTGCCGGGACGCGCCGTAAGCTTGTTCACGAGCAGCTTCACGCCGCCGCCCTGCTCGACCTGGCCCACCGCGCCTTCGAGAAGACGTGCGCCGTCCGGCGTCGAAATCACGTAGCGGTCGTGGTCGAGCGCGGTGAGCGTGAGCTTCTGGCCTTCGAGTTCGGGCGTGACCTCGATCGAGTCGATGTCGATGACTTCACCGCCCCACGCATAGTTGCTGAGCCAGTTGCTGAGCCCGAACCACGGGCGCGAGGGCGTACCCGGCGTCGCAAGACGCGCGGAAAGGCTGCCGATCAAGGGCAGCGTGACCGGCGTGACGGTGGTGTTCAGCTTGAACTGCTTCACCACCGGCTCGACCACGCTGCGGCTCTTGATCATCTGGATCTCGGCGTCGGTGGGCAGGCTGCCCGATGACGAGCCGCTACTGATGTTCGCACCCGTCTGCGTTTGCGTGAGGGCCTGCGACGTGTAGTCGGAAGGCTCCACGCGAACCTGGGTGTCGGCCGTATAGACCGGCTTTGCGATGAAGCAGTAGAACACGGCCATGGCGATGACCGCCGCCGCGATCGCGATGAGCCAGCCGATGTCGTCGATGATGACGCGCAGCAACTGGCCAAGGACGACGTCCTCTTCCTCGGTGCGGGCCGCCGGGGCCGCCTGGCTATTGGCTTGTATGGTCACGATTCGATCCCGTTGTTTAGGTGTTGCTCCACCGTCTTTTTCCGTAGCTCAATGAGACGCGCGCTTACTTCGCGATCTGCTTCAGGTAGAAGACGGTCTGGATGGTCGGCAGCACCTGCTGCAACACACGGTTGAAGGTCGTCGAAGCGGCCGTGCCCACGTACACCACATCCAGCGGCTTGAGCTGGAATTGCGACGAAAGCATGATCGCGTCGGGCTTGGTCATGTCGAGACGGTAGATCTCGGGTTGGGTCGGGTTGTCCTTCATGCCGCGCATCACGAAGATCTGGCGCGGGTTCGCGTCGGTATCGAGAATGCCGCCCGCCTGGGTGAGCGCGTCGGCGATCGTGAGGTTGCCGCGAATGAGGCTCGTCTGCGTCGGCGTCTTCACTTCGCCCATCACGAATATTCTGCTATCCGAACGATCCGGAATATTGATGACGTCGCCGTCCTGCAGCATCACGTCCTGGGTCGTATCGCCGCCGTCGAGCAAGCGGTTCGCGTCGAGGGTGTAAAGCTTGCCGCCGCGCGTGAGGCGCACGCGGTTGATGTCGGCGCTGTCGGTCGTGCCGCCCGAGCGCGTGATGGCGTCCACCAGCGTGAGCGGCACGTCGCTCACGGAGAGCGGTCCCGGCGTCTTCACGTCGCCCGTGATCTGCACCTTCTGGCTGCGGTACGCGAGCACGCGCACGTCCACCTGCGGGTTCTTCACGTAGGGGCCGAGGCCGGCCGCGAGCTGGACGCGGATCTGATCGGGCGTCTTCCCGGCAGCCATGATGCGGCCGACGAACGGGAAGAAGATCGTGCCGTCCTTGGCCACGGTCTGCCCGTAAGGGTCGGCCTGACCAGGCAGCGCGTTCGTGTACGGCTGCGTGAGCGCCTGGCCCACGGTCTGCGTGGTGTTGCCGCCCGTCGAGAACGTCGAGCCTTGCGGCGTCGAAAGCTCGGGGTGGTCGAACACGGTCACGCCGAGAATGTCCTGCGGCGCGATGTGATAAACGTAGTCGGCGGCGCCCGCGAACTTCGAGGGCGGCAGGGCCGCCTTCGGTGCGGACGCGGCCGCCTGCGCCTGCTGCAACACGACTTGCTGGGTGATGAGCTGCACGTTGAATTGCTGCTGCGGCTGGTTGTTCGGCGCTTCTTTCAGGCTCGACGTGTCGAGAAAATTGCCGGGCGCCGTTGAGCACGCGGAAACGAAGACGCTCAACGCGACCACCGCCGTCAGTTTCAGTTTTGTCATTGGCATATTCGGCTCAACCATCCCTTTACCATTCGATCCATCAATTCAAGACTCTGGCGATAAGCGGACTCGTGGAGCCCATGCGGATCGCTGACATCAGAGTTCTCCCAGTTACCGAGCGCGTACACCTTGCCGCGCGCGGTGGGTTCAATGCGCTCGACGTCGGCAACCTGCCGGCGCTCGGTCACGAGCACGAGGTCGACCGATCTCACGAGGCGGCTGGTGAGGCGGCGCGACTGGTGCGTGCCCACCTCCACGCCACGCTCGGCAAGCAGCCACTGCATCACGGGGTCCATGTCGTCGCCGTCGCGCGCACGCAGGCCCGCCGATTGAAATGCGCCCGCCCTGGCGCCTTTGTGTTCGCGCAGGCGTGTGCGAAATAGCTGCTCCGCCGCCGGCGACCGGCAGACGTTTGCGTGGCAGACGATGAGCACGTCCTTGATCATGGTCGCGTGACTCCCTTCCTTTACATGACGCTTTGCACGAAGCCTGGCGACGCTCAGGCCACCGCCTGCGCCGCCGCGGTTTCGGCGCGAGCGCGGCTTGCCTGCGTCGCGCTCGCGCGGCCCACGGCGTGGTACTCGATGCCGAGCTCCTGCAACGCTGACGGCTCGTAGAGATTGCGGCCGTCGAACACGATCGGCATCTTCAGCTGCGACTTGAGCGTTTCGAAATCGGGCGCCTTGAAC
>DATBXG010000777.1:0-4402 GCA_036514415.1 Paraburkholderia sp. | reverse complement strand
ATGAACCACTTCATGCTGCCCGACGACGGCGCGGATTCGGCCGCGCTGGCCGCCGCCTCCGACGCGATGCGCTACGGCGCGTACGCGATGGAAGTGCTCATCAACGAGCTCATCAAGGCGGGTGGCCGCCGCGAGCGCTTCGAGGCCAAGGTGTTCGGCGGCGCGGCCGTGCTGGCGGGCATGACGACGATGAACATCGGCGATCGCAACGCCGCGTTCGTGCGTCGCTATCTCGCCACCGAGAACATCCGCATCGTGGCCGAGGACCTGCAGGGCTCGCATCCGCGCAAGGTGGCGTTCCTGCCGCGCACGGGCCAGGTCATGGTGAAGAAGCTGCGCCTTTCGCAGGACGCGAGCGTGGCGGAACGCGAGCAGCAGCTCGCCGCGCAAACCGCCGAGGCGCGCGCCGAGCGGCTCGCGCGGGCGCGGGCGCGCGTGGAGCTGTTCGGGCTCGGCAGCGCCGGGCGCGCGGGCCCGGGCGCCACTGCGGCGGCTCAAGCGGCCCAGGCAGCGCAGGCAACCCTCGCGGCCCAGATTTCCCAATCCCAGCCGCAGCCCGCGCGCCCTCGCATCGAGCTGTTCGGCTCGAGCGTGACGTCGGCGCTGCGCGCATCCGGTCAAGACAACGCCAGGACAGTAGAGGAGGCGTGAACGCTGTGCAAAAAATCAAGGTTCTCTGCGTCGATGATTCGGCGCTGATCCGCAGTCTGATGACGGAAATCATCAACTCGCAGCCCGACATGACGGTCGTCGCAACCGCGCCGGATCCGCTCGTCGCGCGCGAGCTGATCAAGCAGCACAACCCCGACGTGCTCACGCTCGACGTGGAAATGCCGCGCATGGACGGTCTCGACTTCCTCGAGAAGCTCATGCGCCTGCGGCCCATGCCGGTCGTGATGGTGTCGTCGCTCACCGAGCGCGGCAACGAAATCACGCTGCGCGCGCTCGAACTGGGCGCAGTCGACTTCGTGACGAAGCCGAAAGTCGGCATTCGCGACGGCATGCTCGAATACTCGGAAAAGCTCGCCGACAAGGTGCGCGCCGCCGCGCGCGCCCGCGTGCGCGCGCACCACGCGCCCCCCGCAGCGCCGGGCGGGGCAGCGCCCGCTCACGCCGCCCCGGGCCACGCTGCGCATTCGGCGAGCCCGGCGCCGATGATCAACAATCCGCTCGTTTCGACGGAGAAGCTGGTGATCGTCGGCGCGTCGACGGGCGGCACCGAGGCGATCCGCGAAGTGCTGCAGCCGCTGCCGCCCGACGCGCCGGCGGTGCTGATCGCCCAGCACATGCCGCCCGGTTTCACGAAGTCGTTCGCGCAGCGCCTGAACGGGCTGTGCCGCATCACCGTCAAGGAAGCGGAGCACGGCGAGCGCGTGCTGCCCGGCCACGCCTACATCGCGCCGGGCCACGCACACCTCTTGCTTGCACGCAGCGGGGCGAACTACATCGCGCACCTCTCCGACGACCCGCCGGTCAACCGGCATCGTCCGTCGGTGGACGTGCTGTTCCGCTCGGCCGCGCTGAACGCAGGCAAGAACGCCATCGGCGTGATTCTCACGGGCATGGGCCGCGACGGTGCGGCCGGGCTGCTCGAAATGCGCCAGGCCGGTGCCTACACGCTCGCGCAGGACGAGGCGAGCTGCATCGTGTTCGGCATGCCGCGCGAAGCGATCGCGCTTGGCGGCGCCGACGAGATCGCCTCGCTCTCCGACATGAGCCGGCGCGTGATGACCCGTCTCGCCTCGATGGGCGACCGGGTTCAGCGCGTCTAATGAATTGCCGATATAGAGAGATCATGCAGGCCGCAAACGCTTGCCCGATTGATCGCGATTAATTTATCTGGATAGGCGCTGCGCTTCTCTGGATAATTGCCCGGGTTTTCGCCTGGAGGAATGGAAGATGATGGATAAGGGAATGAAGATTCTGGTGGTGGACGACTTTCCGACGATGCGCCGGATCGTCCGCAACCTGCTCAAGGAACTGGGCTACTCGAACGTCGACGAAGCCGAAGACGGCGCAGCGGGCCTCGCACGCCTGCGCGGCGGCAACTACGAGTTCGTGATCTCCGACTGGAACATGCCGAACCTCGACGGTCTCGCCATGCTCAAGGAGATCCGCGCCGATGCGAACCTCACGCATCTGCCGGTGCTGATGGTGACGGCGGAGTCGAAGAAGGAGAACATCATCGCGGCGGCGCAGGCCGGTGCGAGCGGCTATGTGGTGAAGCCGTTCACGGCCGCCACGCTCGACGAGAAGCTCAACAAGATTCTCGAGAAGATGGCCAAGACGGGGAGCTGACGTGAACGAGCCCATCAGTGCGTCGTTCGGCGAGTGGCCGGAAGGCGAGAGCGCCGAGCCACTGGCGCCGCCTCCGATGTTCGACACGGCGGCGCCTGCCGCCGGCGAGGCGGGCGAACTGGCGACGGACCGCATCCTCGCGCGCATCGGCCATCTGACGCGCAGCCTGCGCGATTCGATGCGCGAGCTCGGTCTCGACAAGCACGTCGAGCGCGCCGCCGAGGCGGTGCCCGACGCGCGCGACCGGCTGCGCTACGTCGCGAACATGACCGAGCAGGCCGCCGAGCGCGTGCTCACGGCGATCGACATCGCCAAGCCGATGCAGGAAACGCTGGAGCGCGACGCGAAGGTGCTGTCGAGCCGCTGGTCGACGTGGTACGACGCGCCGATCGGCCGCGAGGAAGTGCGCCAGCTGATGGACGACACGCGTGCCTTTCTGGACGGCGTGCCGCAAGCCACCGCGGCGACCAGCCAGCAGCTGCTCGAGATCATGCTCGCCCAGGACTTCCAGGACCTGACGGGCCAGGTGATCAAGAAGATCATGGACGTGGTCTATCTGATCGAGCAGCAACTGCTCACCGTGCTGGTCGAGAACATCGCGCCGGAGCGGCGCGAGCAGTTCGCGGCCACGGCGGCGGCGCTCGCGGAAACCCAGAGCAGCACGGGCAGCCCCGAAGGCCTGCTCAACGGTCCGCAGATCAATCCGGAAGGCAAGACCGACGTCGTGCAGGACCAGGCGCAGGTCGACGACCTGCTCGCAAGCCTCGGGTTCTGAGCGGGACAAGGCGCTGGCCATCCGGCTAGCTGTCTCTCGTACGCCAAGGCGGGCATAAGGCGGGCATACTACTGCTCATGCCTTCGTGCCCGGCCGCGGCGAGCGTCGCGGCGGTGCAACGAAGCGTAGCCAGACGTTGCCCGTTGCGCTGCTTCGCACCGCCACGACGTTCCCGCGCGGCCCGACAGCGCATGGCGCAATGTGCCATTGCGAGAGGGAGGGGTCGCCTTGTATCCGTACACATCGCCCTGTGGCAAGTCCGCGCGCGCATTCGCGCGCCGCGCCGCGCCAGACCGCGCGCCCGGCGCAGTGCTTCGCTGGTCGCTTCTGTGCGCCCTTCTTTGTGCGTCGATCGTCCCGCGGCCCGCTAGCGCCGCGCTAGGCGGCGCGCCCATGCCCACGCCCGCCGGCGCGAACGTCAGCACGCTGAGCGCGGCCTCGGCCGCCGCGGCGGCAGGCAACGTTTCCGCCGTTGCGCGCGCAGCCGCGCAAAGTGCGGCTTCGGGCGCCTCGACGACTCCCGCCTACACCGTTCAGCAGCCCACGCTCGCCAACGGCACCGTCGTGCGCGAGTACCTCTCGCAAGCCGGCACCGTGTTCGGCGTCGCCTGGAACGGCCCGCAGCCGCCCAATCTCGCCACGCTGCTCGGCAGCTATTTTCCGCAGTACGTGTCCGGCGTGAAGGCGAGCCACGCCGCCGGGCTCGTGCGCGGGCCCGGCGTGGTCGAGAGCACGGGCCTCGTGGTGCATTCGGGCGGCCACATGGGCGCCTTCTCCGGGCAGGCATGGCTGCCGCAGGCGCTGCCTGCGGGCGTCAGCACCGACGATATCCAGTGACGAGCGGAGGCCGAACGTGCCGACTTCACGAAACACGCGCACCACCTGCTGGCTGCGCCCTTTCCGGTTCCTTTCGATCGCCGCTCTGGTTTCAGTCGTTGCGCTGATCGCCGCGTGCGGAGGCGGGGGCGGCGGCGGCAACAGCACCAGCAGCAGCTCGAGCAGCGGCAGTTCGGCGTCGCCCAGTCCCACGCAGCAACCCGTTGCGGCAAACGCCGCGAATACGGTGAGTGTCACCGTGGACCGCGGGCTGACCGGCACCCTGCCGAACCTGCCTACCGTGACTCTGACGATTTGCGTGGCCGGCACGAGCACCTGCCAGCCCGTTGACCACGTGCAGGTGGACACGGCGTCGTTCGGCCTGCGCCTGCTGGCCACGGCGCTGCCGTCGGTGCTGGGTTCGCTGCCCACCACCACGGCCAGCAGCGGCGGCACGCTCGCCGAATGCACGGCCTTCGCGGACGGCTACACGTGGGGCACCGTCCGCCCCGC